>JAUWOI010000012.1 GCA_030612185.1 Anaerolineae bacterium | reverse complement strand
CTCGTCACCTGGGCCTGGGGAGTCAACGGGGCGGCCTCGGTCGTGGCCTCGATTCTGGCTGCGTTGCTGGCACTCTCCTTCGGCTTCTCCGCAGTTCTGGCGGTAGGGGCGGCTTGCTACACAGGGGCATGGATCATGGCGGTGGCCATCCGTGTTCCTCGCTTGCTTTCGTCCCCTCGCCGGTGAACGGGACGAAGGCGACGCCTCCCATATTGAAGGCCTGCAGTTCTCCATCTGGCTGCTTCACAAACTTCCACAGCGTCTGGTAACTGCCCGGCGGCCCAATGGGAATAACCATTCGTCCTCCCTCGGCCAGTTGGTCCACCAGCGGCTGCGGCACGTGATCGGGTGCGGCGGTGACGATGATGGCGTCGAACGGACCGTTTTCGGGCCAGCCATAGTAGCCATCTTCCTGCCTGCAGTGAATGCCGGTACCCAGGCTCTCCAGCCGCTGGCGGGAGACCTCGGCCAGTGCGGGGATGATCTCAATGGTGTAGACCTCGACGCCGGGGATCTCGGCAAGGATGGCGGCCTGATAGCCGGACCCTGTGCCGATCTCCAACACCTTGTCCCCCTCCTTCAACTCCAGCAACTCGGTCATCAGAGCGACGATGTAGGGCTGGGAGATGGTCTGGCCGTAGCCGATGGGTAGCGGGAAGTCGCCGTAGGCATAGCCTTGCTCCTCCTCGGGCACGAAGAGGTGGCGGGGGACGGCGCGCATGGCGCGCAGCACATCCTCATCCGTGACGCCACGTCTCTCAATCGTCTCGATCACCATTCGCTCCCTTTGTTGTACGAAGACTGCTTCGTCGCCCAGCGCCAAGGGGGTGGAGGCAGGGACGGGGGCGAGCGATGGTTTCGTGGGCAGCGTGGTGGTCGTGACCGTCGTGCACGCGGTGAGCAGTACGAGTGCGAGGCTCAGAACCATTCTGGTTCCGCGCATTGCTCACTCCTTTCTGTTGCTCTCTCATTTCAGCATCTTCTGATCCTGGGCGCAATCGCAATGAGCCTACATCGGCATCTTCATTGCACAGTCCCCGTCTCGACGTAAGCCTTGAGCCCCTCCAGCGCCGTCCGGTAGATCTTGTGTACGCGACGGGTGAGGAATAGGAGACGGGCCAGCAGCGCCAGCGAGCCATAGAACTCGTGGCGACTGAGCACCTCAGTACCACCAGCGGTGGCATCGAAACGGAACCCGTGGATCACTTCCACCCCTGCCACCTTCCCCTCCCAGGCCACGTAGGGCGCAGCGCTGACCTCGACGATGGTGGCGACCGCCGTCACCTTGCTGAGAGGAAAGCCAAACGTCACGGTCTGGCGGGACTGCGCTCCCACAGTCCAGGGGGTACCAGCGATCCATTCTGCCTCAACCAATGCCGGAAACCAATGGGGCCACTTGCTGAAGTCGGCGAAACAGGTCCACAGCACCTCAGGCGACGCGGCCACCTCAATGCGCTCTTCCACCACGGCCCGTGGCTTACGTTTTTTGGTCATCGAATGCTCCCCTTGCATACCCCAACTACGGCATTGTACTCCAAATATCGCTGCTTGCCAAATGGCCCAAGCCTACCACGAGGCTCTCTAGATCGGCATCTTGGATAGGGAGGCAGGCCCCTTACCCGACGCTGGCGTTTTTGGTTTTTCCCCACAAAGTGATAGAATACAGGTGAGGAGGCATTACCGGGAATGAGTGCTGCGTCGAATTCGTCATTGAGGCCAATCCAACCGCACCCCAAGCCAACACCTAACCGGCGCGACGGGCCGATCCGTTTTCCCCACCCGGCCGAAGAAGCGTTTGCCAAAGTGCTTGACTTCTATATGATCGAATGGGAGTACGAACCGACGACTTTCCCCTTAGAGTGGGATGATGAGGGGCATGTCGTCACGGCCTTTGCGCCTGATTTCTACCTTGTGGAGGATGACCTGTACATCGAACTGACGACGATGCAACAGCGCCACGTCACGAAAAAGAACCGCAAGTTGCGGCTGCTGCGCGAGTATTACCCCAACGTGAAGTGCAAACTGATGTATCGGAAAGACATAGAGAACTTGGGCGTCAAGTACCGGCTGTTTGAGGATGGCCCCCTGCCCAAGATCGGTCCTGAATTCGAATCCGAGGATATTGACGAGACGGAGGAACCGGATGAGGAATAAAAACCTGGTCAACAATGGCTTGATGGACGACATCGCCAAGGTGTTGATCACAGCAGAGGAACTCCAGACTCGCGTTACTGAGTTGGGGGCGCAGATTTCAACCGATTACACCGGCAAGGAACCGCTCCTGGTGGGCGTGCTGCGCGGGGTCTTTGTCTTTATGGCCGATCTGGTGCGCGCCATCACTATTCCCATCGGCGTGGATTTTATCGGTATTACCAGTTACGGTTCCCCTACACAGATACAAGGCGCGGTGCGTTTTACCAAAGATCTGGAGACCTCCATTGAGGGACGGCACGTGCTCTTTGTAGAGGACGTGATTGACACCGGCCTTTCGTTGCGCTACATCCTGCGCAGCCTCGAAACCCGTGATCCGGCCAGCCTGCGAGTCTGCGTGCTGTTCGACAAACCTCGGACACGCCTATTTGACCTGGACGTTGCCTACACCGGCTTTGTGTTGCCCGACAAGTTCGTCGTCGGCTATGGCCTGGACTACGACGAGCGGTATCGGAACCTGCCATTCGTGGGCGCGCTGAAAGAAGAAACCATCACCCGGCGGCGACTTCCCCTGGGTGCGCAGACCTGAGTCAGAAGCAGCCAAAGGCCCTGATCAATTGGAGTTGATCAAGGCCTTTTTCTTATCTACACTGTTAAGCCCCAAGTGACTTACTCGGCTTCTTCAGATTAGTTCCTATTCTTTGTTTTTCTGTTAGCCTCCCATCTGGTTGAATTTTCTATCTTCCAGATTTTCACCGGCTATCAGATTTTTAAAGACTAGTTCCTTTTCCGTTTCTGCTTTTCGATCTCTTGGGGCTTAAACTGTAATCAATATACCACATTTTCCGTGTGAAGTCAATAGGTTTTTGGTAGGCATTATGCATCAATAAGGTTCTTATGTAATCTGACGTAGTGCTGGCCTACCTATACAAAGGGGGGCATCTGTCACAGCCTCCACCCGCAGCCTCTGCCTCACATGGCTCGATCAGACTTATCTTGACATTTGCCGCAAAGTGGGGTATAATGAAGTCGACGGTCGACTGTCGCCGCGATGACCCCAGAGGGTGTCTGGGGATCAGGCATCTTGTTAAACGAGCAGCCAAGGAAGCCTAGCAACGGGCAGGAGATGGTGACTCGATGTATGAGGGAGAAACCAGTTTAGCAAACGCGCTGCCGATGGAAATTCGACACAAAACCTTGACCGAAGAAGTCTTTCAGGTCTTGAGCGATGCCATCCTGACCGGTGCCATAAAAGAGGGCGAGCGACTGAACGAAACGGAACTGGCCCAGAAAATGGGCGTCAGCCGGGCTCCGGTGCGTGAGGCGTTGGCCAAACTGGCGAAACACGGGCTCGCTGTCCAGGTGCCGCGCAAGGGCACGTTCGTGGAAAAATGGAATAAGAAAGACCTCTGGGAAGTAGCAACTCTTCGCAGTGTACTGGAAGGACTGGCAGCCAGGCTGGCCTCCTCCAACATTGAGCCCACGGATGTTCGTTTTCTAGAAGATGTCATCAAGCGCATGGACACCGCCGACCAGGAAGGTGACGTCCGGCAACTGATTGACCTTGACATCACGTTCCACAGCCGCATTTGGGAATGTGCCAGGCACAAACAATTGCAGCGCACCTTAGAGGACCTGAAGTTACAGATCAGGTTATTCATGATTGTCACCCGACCTAGCGATGTGGTCGCCTACCCCGGACAGCACCAGGCTCTACTGGAAGCTGTCTGTTCCCATGATCCTGAACGGGCGCAGCGGACTGCCATTGAACATGTAATGACTCCCACCTCGTCGGTCCTCCGGCAGTAACTAGCCACGTTGAGTGTACTGAGGAAGAACGTGTTGCGGCGGGCATTCCAGAAGGGTTGGTGCGCTATGCCGTCGGCATCGAGGATTTGGATGATCTCAAGGCTGACCTAGAGCAAGCGCTGGCGGTTCTCTAACAGAGAAACCAGGTTTTTCAGTTGAGCCAAAAACCTGGTTCCCAAACCATTGTGGAGATTCCCCTTGGATAGATATCTGAATCAGTTTGCGGGCCGGGTTGGCCACTTGATGGAAGAAGGGGCCTATGCGGTTCTGGCCCAGGCGCAGGCGTTGGAAGCGCAGGGGCGCGATATCATTCATCTGGAAATCGGCCAGCCAGACTTCCAGACCTTTCCCAACGTCAGCATGGCGGGCATACGCGCCATTGCCAACGGGCAGACCCGCTACAACCCACCCGCCGGCGTGCCTGCGCTCCGCGCCGCCATTGCCAAGGATGCCGGGGGGCGGCGCGGCATCGCTGTCAAACAGGAGCAAGTCGTCATCGGCCCAGGCGCCAAGCCGCTCCTCTACTTCCCGATCATGGCACTGGTGGAACCCGGTGATGAAGTGATCTATCCCAACCCCGGTTTCCCCAGTTATAGCGCCATTATCCAGTTGGTCGGCGGGGTGCCCGTGCCGGTTCCATTGCTGGAGGAGAACGGTTTTTCCTTCGACCTGGCCGCCTTTGACGCCAAAGTTGGCCCCAAGACCCGCCTGATTATTCTCAACTCTCCTTCTAACCCCACCGGCGGCATTATCCCATCTGGTGATCTAGCCCACATCCTCCAGGCGGCCGAACACTACAACTGCTGGGTGCTCTCGGATGAAATCTACATGCGGCTGGTATACGGAGATGAGCCGGCCGTCAGTATCGCCGCGCTGCCAGGAGCACGCCAGCGAACCATTATCGTGGATGGCTTCTCCAAGACCTACGCTATGACCGGTTGGAGGCTGGGATTTGGCATTATGCCAGAACCGCTGGCGGAAAAAGTTGGGCTGCTCCTGACGCACTCGGCAGGGTGCACCGCAACCTTTACGCAGATTGCCGGAATAGAGGCACTGACCGGTCCTCAGGGGCAGGTAGAAGCAGTTCGGGCCGAATACCGGCGGCGGCGGGACCTCATCGTCGCTGGGCTCAACGCCATCCCTGGCGTCACTTGCCAGACACCGCAAGGGGCCTTTTACGTCTTTCCCAACATCAAGAGCTTTGGCCTCTCTTCGGACGAGATAGCCGACATTCTGCTCGACCAGGCTGGGGTCGCCGTCCTGCCTGGTACCGCCTTTGGTGAGTACGGCGAAGGCTATTTGCGGCTCTGCTACTCAAATTCTACGGAGCAGATTCAACGAGCGTTGGACAGGATGGCAGAGACGCTTGCCCGATTGTAACCCCCATCTCCAACAAACAGCATCCAATCAGGAATTCATCGTTTCTAAACCCCTGTAGGTGAACAACTGCCGGCCCAGTAGCCGAGTTCGCCTCTTTGTGGTACAATACCGCCCATCTTTCGGACAAAGGAGACCATGATGCGCAAAACCGCGCTACTATTGACTGTTCTGTTACTGGGGCTGGTTGCCGGATGCAGCGGAGAATCAGCGAGCCCAACGCCAACGGTGCTGCCGTCACCTACGTCTACCCCAGAGACGGCTGCTGCTGCGCCGCCTGCAAGCGCAACCCCCTCCGGCCCAGCCTCTTGCGTGGCGGAGCCGTTCGACTTTCCGGTCGAGTCTCGCATTCCGCCGGTGACGGAGGAGGATCACATTCACGGACCCGCCGATGCCCCCATCACCTTCATCGAATACGCTGACTTCCAATGCCCGGCTTGCTCCGGGCTGGCCATCATGCGCGAATTCCTAGCGGAGAGGTACGGCGATGAGATTCGTTTCGTCTACCGTCACCTCCCGCTGATCAGCATACATGACAAGGCTGTCATCACCGCCGAGGCCGTTGAGGCTGCCAGCGCCCAGGGCAAGTTCTGGGAGATGCACGACCTGCTGTACGAACGTCAGGGGGAATGGCACAGCCTCTCCGAAGACGAATTAGAGACGCTATTGGTCGAGTATGCCGAGGAACTGAGTCTCGACGCCGACCGCTTTGCCCAGGAACTGGCTGACCACGTCTATCGGGAGAAGATCATGGCCGACTACGAGGATTACAGCCAGTATGGCCAGATGGCCACTCCGACCTACGTAATCAACAACGTCTTCTATCCAACCCAGGCGTTTGGAGGGTTCGGCATGATCGAGTCCTTCATCAACCTGCTCACCCTGAAAGACCGCATGTATACCGCACCTCCGCCGCAGGTCATAGACCCGGACAAGGATTATGTAGCCACCATCCGCACTGAGCACGGCGACATCGTCATTGAGTTATACGCCGACCAGGTTCCTGTCAACGTCAACAGTTTTGTCTTTCTGGCACAGGAGGGCTGGTACGACGGCGTGACTTTCCACCGCGTCATCCCCGATTTCGTGGCCCAGGCTGGTGATCCCACCGGCAGCGGTATGGGTTCTCCCGGTTACCGCTGTGACGACGAGATTGTGCCCACGCTCACCTACGATGAAGCGGGGGTGGTGGGTATGGCTAGCGGTGGACCGGGCACCAGTAGCATCGGCAGCCAGTTTTTCATCACCTACGATGCCCTCCCGCAACTCGACAGTAGTTACACCATCATCGGGCGGGTCATTGAGGGTATGGACGTAGTCGAGAGCATCACGCCTCGTGACCCCAGCCAGGACGCTGGTCTGCCACCAGGCGATATAATCGAGACAATTCTGATCGAGGAACGATAGGCCCACCCCGCGTTACTCGAGTGAACCTGGATAGGAGACTTGTAAGAACTCGGAGATGACAGGCGCTTGACAATGTGCACTATATATGGTACTCTCACGTGTGTGTAGGTAGAAGTACCTCAGCGTTAAAGGCAAACGTCAAGGAGGTAACAATGGCAGAGGGATCACGCACCGACCGCCTGGTGAGACGATTGCAAGAGTTGCAGATGAGCACGCTGGACGTCGAGGCTGCAGTCATCGTGAGTGTAGACGGGCTTACGATAGCCTCCTCTCTCCCGGCAACCGTCGAGGAAGATCGCGTCGCCGCGATGTCCGCCGCGATGCTCTCCCTGGGTGAACGCATTGCTGGAGAATTAGGGCGCGGCGTGTTGGATGAGGTATACGTGAAGGGAAAGAACGGTTACGTCGTTCTCCGCGCTGTTGGCGAGGAGGCCGTCCTGACTGTACTGGCACGCCAGCAGACCAAACTGGGCTTGCTCTTCCTGGATATGCGCCGCGCATCCGAAGCGCTGGCGGCCATCCTGGAAGCCTAGCAGACGAAACGTCGGAAGGAGGGCAGAAAGTGCCCCGGATCGAGTCTAGCGGCTATTACTATCCGAATCGTGTTGCCCGTATCTACATCGAAGCGATGGAAGAAATCATGGGCAGGAACGGGCTGACCGCAGTGCTGCGACTGGCCGGCCTTGCGCACCTGATTGACAACTACCCGCCCGCTGACCTGAAAAAAGGGTTCGACTTTGCGGATTACTCGGCTCTGAATGGGGCTTTGGAGGAGATATATGGGCCGCGTGGGGGGCGCGGGTTGGAACTGCGGGCCGGACGGGCTTCCTTCGCCCGTGGGTTGCAGGGCTTTGGTGCGCTTGCCGGTGCCAGCGACCTCGCTTTCAGAGTGCTGCCACTGAGAGCCAAACTCAAGGCCGGGATCCCAGCCATGGCGAAGGTCTTCACCCAGTTCAGCGACCAGAAGAGCACTGTCGAGGACCGTGGTGACTACTATGCTTACATTATGAACCCATGCCCGGTCTGCTGGGGCCGTAAGGCTGACCGGCCGATCTGCTTCGCAGGAAAAGGGCTACTAGAAGAAGGTTTACACTGGCTCAGCAGTGGGCACAAGTTCCGGGTGGAGGAGATCGAATGTGTGGCCATGGGCCAGCCAACCTGCACGTATGCTATCTACAAGGAGCCGATCGGCTAGGCCTGTTGAACAGGGCCATCGCTCACACATGTGAGGATGGGGGGTGAAAGCGTGGCAGAGGTTCCTCATATCCTTGTAGTAGACGACCAGGCAAGCACGGCTGAAATGCTGACCTCGTACTTCAAGGCGCAGGGCTATGAGACCACTTCGGTGGGTTGGGGCAAAGACGCTTTGGCCTTCGCAGAGAAGACCATTCCTGACCTCGTCATATTGGACATCCGTCTGCCAGACATTGATGGCTATGAAGTATGTCGCCGCCTACGTACTCATCGGCGCACCCAACACATCCCGATTATCTTCCTCACTGAGAGGCACGAGCGCGGGGATAGATTAATGGGATTGGAACTAGGTGCTGTGGACTACATCACCAAGCCATTTGATATCCAGGAACTGCGCTTGAGGGTGCGCAACGTGCTGCGCCGTTCCAGCATGGGGCGACTCTCTCATCCTATCACCGGCCTGTCGGCCGCGTCACTGTCTAGTGAGCATCTGCATGAACTGCTAACCTGCTCCGATTGGGCAGTGCTCTCGGTTGGATTGCGGGGCTTGAAAAAATTCGCCGAAACCTACGGCTTTGTGGCACGGGACGATGTGGTACGTGCTGTGGCGCTTATACTGAGCCGCGTTGTGAACGAGAGTCACGATCCCGATGCATTTGTGGGCCACCTGGACGAGGCCAACTTCTTCGCCGTGATCGCGCCAGCCAAGGTGAGGCAGGTGCAGCAGGCCCTCACGGTGCGGCTGGACGAAGCGATGGCCTTTTTCTATCCTCACGCGGATTGGGAGGCCGGAGATGCGGGCTCCGACGCAAGATCGCCTCACCTGGATGTCACAATAGGCGTACTCAGGCCATCGGCGCGCCCTTTTTCCAGCCTGGAAAACTTGAGGCGAGCCATCATTAAGACTCAAGGCGCAGATTAGGCGTACAGTATAGCCCACCCAGGTTCTGTGTCTGAAATGGCCTCTTTCTACAGGTAGGGACATCCGTGAAACCGATCATCGTCATCCCCACCTACAATGAGGCCGAAAACGTCAGGCCTATGACCGAGGCGCTACTTGGCCTGGGCATTCCTGCCCTAAGTATCCTGATCGTGGATGATGAGTCGCCCGATGGCACCGGTCACACCGCCGACGAACTAGCCACTCAGTACCCAGGTCGGTTGCACGTGTTACACCGCACAGGCCCTCGTGGTCTGGGCAGGGCCTATGTGGATGGATTCCGCTGGGCTCTGGAGCACGGTGCCGATGCCATCGTCCAGATGGACTGCGACTTCTCTCATTCTCCCAGGTACGTCCCACAATTCCTGGAGCACATCCAAAACTACGACGTAGTCGTCGGTTCCCGCTACGTTCAGGGCGGCAAGACGGATGAGCGCTGGAGCTGGGGCCGCTGGCTGCTCTCCTGGTGGGCCAACAGTGTCTACACCCGGCTGATCCTGGGATGTGATGTCCAGGACGTTACCGCCGGCTTCAAGTGCTGGCGGGCAGAGACGCTGCGCGGCATTGACCTGAGCCGTATCCGCTCGCAGGGCTACATCTTCCAGGTCGAGATTGCCTACGTGACCGAGCGACTGGGCTACCGTGTGCTGGAGATTCCCATCTACTTCGAGGACCGGCGTGTTGGCCAGTCCAAGATGACGATGCTGGTCAAGATTGAGGCGGCGCTACGGGCATGGGAGGTGCGCTGGCGCCATCGCCACCTGCGACCTGGCGACCGGTTGGCCGTATGATCCGCAAAGCACTGCCCGATTTGGGCATTCTCATCTTGCTGCTCTTGTTGCCCCTGCTGCTGTTCGCCCCCGTCGCCCTGGGCCACAAAACGCTGTTGCCAGCCGACAACCTCTTCCTGTTCGAGCCATACCAGGCAGCAGCCGCTGACGGCTCGACTGAGCTCGCCGAAGTCCTGGGAGTAACCTTTCCCCAAAACCACCTGGTCTCCGATCTGATTCTGCAGAACTATGCCTGGAAGCAGTTCCTGGTCGAGGCGATCCACAACGGGGAGTTGCCACTCTGGGATCCTTACATCTTCGCCGGTCACCCTTTCCTGGCCAATGGGCAGCACTCAGCGCTTTATCCTCTTAGCATCGTCTTCTATGTCCTCCCGCTGTGGCGAGCCTACGGCGTGTTCGCCTGGCTGCAACTGGGGCTGGCCGGGGTCTTTGCGTATCTGTTCGCCCGCGTGTTGGGTATCCGAAGGCTGGGTGGATTGATCGCCGGGATCACCTTCCAACTCAGCGGCTTCATGGTCGTATCGTCGGTCCCGCACCCGATGATCATCGCCGCTGCGTCGTGGCTGCCGTTCATCCTGGCGATGGTCGAACTGATCATACAACAACGACCGGCGCTAGGGCGGCAGCCAGCGACGCTGCCCTGGGCACTCCTGGGCGCGCTGGGACTGGGCTGCCAGATGCTGGCCGGTCATGCCGAGAACACCTATTTTGTCTTGCTGATCACCGGGGCCTATGCGCTGTGGCGACTCATAAACCAACCAACTAACAAACCAACCAACAAAAGATGGTTAGTTGGTTGGCTGGTTGGCTGTCGTCGCCCGGCCCTCTGGCTGGCGCTGATGCTCGCCCTGAGCCTGGCGCTGGGGGCGGTGCAGTTTGTGCCGCTCTACGAGGTGGTCGCCGGGAGTTTCCGTGGCGGGGAAGCGGCAGCGAGTCTCGAGCAAGTACTGGGTTGGGCCTACCCCCCGCGGCGGCTGATCGCCTTTGGCGTCCCCAACTTCTTCGGCAACCCGGCCCACCACGGCTACTTTGACCTCTTTACCTGGCAATGGACTCCCGCGCGGACGGTCCCCGACGGGCAGTACATTTACTGGGGCGTCAAGAACTACGTCGAGGGTGGAGCATATCTGGGGCTATTGCCGCTGTTCCTGGCGGCCATCGCGGTGCTAACCAACCAACGAACGAACAAGGTGGTTAGTTGGTTGGTTGGTTGGTTCCGCCATCCGTACATTCCCTTTTTCACATTGCTGTCTCTCTTCTCCCTCGGTTGCATCTTCGGCACGCCGCTCTATGCCCTCGTGTACACGCTGCCGTTGCTCAAGCAGTCCCATTCCCCCTTCCGCTGGGTTTTCCCGCTCACGCTCTCAGTCGCCATCCTGGCCGGTTTTGGAATTGAGGCGCTGCAGAGGAGCAGGGGAGACAAGGAGACAAGGAGACAAGGAGACAAGGAGAGAGGGGCAGGGGAGCAAGGGCGTAATCTCCAATCTCCAATCTCCTCTCCAACCTCCAATCTCCAATCTCTAATCTCTAATATTCTTCTGCTCAACGCCCCCTTCTCCCTGGAGACACTTCTCGCCGCGCTAGCCTTCTGGGGTGGAGTGGTCACGATGGCGGGATTGGCTCTCAGCCGGGTCTTCTTCACCCGGATTGAGCCGCTGGTAGAGCGAGTGTTCCAGTCGCTGGCGTTGGCCCCCACTGCCTTCCCCGACCATCGCGCTTTCTACTCCTACGAGTTCAAGTGGGTCGCCATCTTTGGCCTGTTACTGACCGGGACCGGCATCGTCCTGCGCGTGAGCCGCTGCCCGATCTTCGTCCGCCGCCAGCCCTTCGACCGCGCCCTTCGACAGGCTCAGGACATCGCTCAGGGCAGACCTGTGTGGGAGTTCCTGGTGGTCGGGTTGCTGGTGCTGGACTTTGTCACCTTTGGCGCGGGTTTCAACCCCGCTGTGGACCCGGCACTGCTGGACTACACACCGCCGGTGGTCAAGTTCCTGCAACAGGATACCTCCCTCTGGCGCTACGCCACCTTCACCCCACCGGGCACCACCAAGACGATGAACGCCAACGTGGGGATGTTCTATGGCCTCCAGTATATCGCGGGCTACGACTCGCTCTTCACCCGCCAATACGCCGACTACATGGCACTCATCGAGGAGCAGGACGAACTCCTGGTTAACCGCATCGCATCCTTCAGCGAATGGTCAAGCCTCGACAGCCCGCTCACCGACCTGCTCAACGTCAAGTACGTCATCACCGAGGTGGAGATTCCCAACCCCAAGTATCAACTGGTGTATCAAGATGATACGGTGCGGGTCTACGAGAACCTGGCTGTGATGCCACGAGCCTACACGTTGCCGCTCCTGGCGGCGATGGAGCCGGACGATCTAGCGAGCGTGGTACAGGATCACGACCCTCGCAACTATGTCATTCTCGATCCTGGCATGTACCCGTTGGATTTCTATGCGCCGCAGCCAGGGACCGCCACGGCTCAAAATGTGACCCGCTATACCATCAACGAGGTCGAAGTTGATGTGCAGACTGACGGAGCCGAATGGCTGGTGTTGACCGACTCCTACTTCCCCGGCTGGAAGGCATTCGTGCGGCCACAAGGGAGCGGTGAAAACGCTGAGGAGCAAGTCCTCATTTACCGCGTAAACGGCACTTTCCGCGGCGTGCTGCTGGAAAAGCCAGGCGCATGGACAGTGCGCTTCAAGTACAGCCCCGACAGCGTGAAAGTGGGCGCGTTCATCAGTTTCATCGCCGGGATGATGGTGCTCTTCCTGACAGGGCTCTACCTGTGGCGCTTCTTCTACCGTGAGGAGGACGACGCAAGCACCGTCCGGCGGGTGGCGAAGAACTCCATCGCTCCCATCATCATCAACCTCTTCAACCGGGCCATTGACCTGGCCCTCGCCGCGCTGGCGGCCCGCATCCTGGGGCCGGCGGGCACCGGTCGCTTCGACACGGCGATCTATATATATCTCTGGTTCGACATCATCGCCAACTTCGGTCTGGATATGTACCTCATGCGCGAGGTGGCCCGTGACCGTGCCCGTGCCCGGCAGATGTTTGTCAATACGATGGTGTTGCGTCTGTTGCTCGTCGTGGCGGTGGTACCGGCACTGGGGGGTTTTCTGGCCGGGCGGCAGGCGTTGGGCGAGCCGCTGGCGACTGAGACGGTGTGGGCGGTTGTGCTGCTCTACGTCGGGCTGCTGCCGGGCAGTGTAGCCAACGGCCTGGCGGCGCTCTTCCGTGCGTGCGAGAAACACGAGTACCCCGCTGCCATCCAAACCGTGACCACCATCATCAAGGTCATGCTCTGGGTGCCGGTGCTGGTAGGCGGGATAGGGATCGTCGGGCTGGCGGGGGCCTCCATTCTGACCAACGTGGCGACGCTGGCGATTCTGGCGCTGCTGGCGCGGCGGCTGATTTGGGCCGATCTGCCGCGCGCGGAGGGTCGCATTGTGTGGCGCTTGCAGCGCACGATGTTGGCCGAAAGTTGGCCGCTGATGGTCTCGCTGCTGTTGCAGGCGCTCTTCACTGGCGTCAACGGGGTGCTCCTACAGCAATTGCAGGGCGACGAAGTGGTGGGCTGGTACGGCGCTGCGCGCAAGTGGGTGGACGCGCTCAATATCATTCCTGCTGTTTTCACCTTCGCTGTCTTCCCGGTGATGTCGCGCCAGGCTGCTCAAGACCGGGCCGGGCTGCAGCGGTCGTACCGGTTGTCGGTCAAGTTACTGACACTGGTTGCGCTGCCGGTGGCCGTGCTCGTCACGCTGCTGTCAACGGTGCTGGTGGGTTTGCTTGGCGGAGGAGCGTTCCTGCCCTACGGCGCGGTCATTCTGCGATTGTTGGTTTGGTCTATCCTCTTCGGCTGGATCAACAGCCTGACCAACTACGTGCTCATTGCCCTCAACCGCCAGCGGTACGTGCTCCTGGCCTCCGGCGCGCGCGTGGTCTTCACCATAGTGGCGAATTTGCTTTTCGTGCGGACGTTCAGTTACATCGCATCCGCGTGGATCATCATTGGCGGGGAGTTGCTGTTGGTGCTGCTGTTCTACGCCGACCTGCGCCGCCACCTGGGACCAATGGGCTGGGTGCGGACGCTGGGCCGGCCTATGCTAGCCGGGCTGGCGATGGGAGCGGCGACCTGGGCAGTGGCGGCTTACAGCCGCCCGCTGGCGCTTCTGGCCGGTCTGGTCGTCTACCCTGTGGCGCTGGTGCTCCTGCGCGTCCTCACGCCGGAGGAATGGGAGATGCTGGCGCCGCTAGTGCCAGCGCCGCTGCGTAAGATGGTGCCTATCTAAGCAGGTAGTAAAAAGTTTCTTCCACAAAAAACGGCACCTGTCGGCCAAAAAAGTGTAAGGAACTTTCTGTGACCTACTTAGTACCTGCATCTTGCCTCCTGCTTCTTCGCCAGCCACCCGCCCTTGTTCAGCAACGGACACGGGAGTATACTACAACAGAGGAACGTACCGGGAGGACATCACCCGCCGTGAATGGCGCGCGTTGCTGGTTGACCTGAAATGGGAACCCGCCTCATTTAAATGTCATCAAACTGTGATTAAACTGCCACATTCGATGAAGTGAATTTGTGGTAAGATATAATACCAACTTGCCTGTGCGCGTGGCATGTTCAATGAGGACGTCATGGTTCCTCAGGACAATACGCTACACAGGGACACAATTGGTATAATTGCAGCGGAGCATTTGCCCGCGGCGACATTCTGCTTGTCGCGCTTGACGGGGATTATCGCGAAGGGTTAGTGCTCCGTTGGCTTGTTCTGAGACCGCGCGATCTGATGGAGACACACTTGAGGTGAAACAGGCGTATACTACAGGACAGCAAGTCACCGGGGAAGTGGAGAGTGTGCTCCCCTATGGTATCTTCGTCCGCCTCACCGACGGTAGCCGGACCTACATCCGCCGCCGGGAACTCTCACTCGAGGGTGACGTAGACCCCCGCCAGATTATCTCACAGGGGGAAGCGATTCGGGCGGTCGTCGTGGCTCTACCCGCACCGGGCTACACGATGGAACTGAGCGTGCGAAGACTCCTGCCTGATCCATGGAAGCAGTTCGAGCGCCAATACCGGGAACGCGACGTTGTCAGTGGCACGGTAAAAGCCTTGAGCCCCCATGGGGCATTCGTTCAGATCATCCCTGGGGTGGATGGCTTCGTCTCCTTACACGAGATGGCCTTGTGGGGGATGGAGGAGCCCGAGGAATTGCTGTGGGTTGGCGACCGGGTTGAGGCAGTCATCACCAGTATCAACCGCCGTACCGAGAGAGTGCGACTGAGTATCCGGCGGCGCATGGAACAGCAGATTCGGGCCATCGAATTCGCGCAGCATCTCACTTCTCCTAGGCAAATCGAAGAAGAGCCGGAGGAAGATAGGCCAGACTCGGAGGAAGTCCAGGAGCCTGTGGGCGGTCTGAGTTTCCTGGGGCGAGTCTTGGTGGTGGATGATGACAAAACGGTGCTCGATCCTCTGGTGGAATGGTTGCGTCGCCAGGGATGCAAAGCGGAGGGTGTAGAGTCACCGATTCAGGCGCTGACTCATCTAAAGGAAACCAGGTTCGACCTGGTGTTGGTAGACATTGATCTCTCTGGTGAGGATGGGGTGGCCCTTATCCACCGGGTGAGGAAGTCTAGCCCTGAGTGCCCGGTGGCTGTGATCAGCGTTCCAGAGCAGATTGTCGAACGAGGCCAGGAACTGGAGGAACTGGGAGTCGCCGAGGTTTTTGCGAAGCCGTTGGATGTGGGCGAAATCGAGGAGGGCCTGACCAGGATCACGCAAGGGGAGACGTTGGTGGGCCGGCCTCTGACGGCTTCCCGGCCGATCCAGAATGATGCAGTTGATTCCTTCCGTATTCTGTCTCGTGAGATGCGTGGCAGTGCTTCCCTGCGCAGCCGGCTCGAGGCAGGGCTTCGGGAACTGAGCACTCTTACCCGCGCCGAGACCGCGATTGTCTTCTATTTGGATCCGATCTCCCGTAAGGTTTCCATCACTGCTCAGGTCGGCATGTTGCCCCTGAACCATGATGCGGTTTACTCGCTAGACGGGAGCCCAGTCAAAGACTTGATTCACGAAGGTGGGGACATCTTCGAACTCCATGTGTCCCATAAGGCCCAACGCAGGTTCGGCAAGTTGCTGACCCTGCTTCCTTTTGAGTCGTGCATCGGGGTACCAATCCAGGCTGAGGGGCAGGCTCACTATGCGCTCTTCCTGTTCCACCGGGAGCCAGATGCTTTCTCCCGCTACCGGCTGCGGGACGCCTGGGCGATAGCTACTCTACTCGGTGTGGCTCTGGAAAGCGATCTGCTGGAGCGGCGGGCGCAGGACATCAGCCGCTTTCTCCTGACTGGGGAACTGACCGCAGGCTTTGGCCACGAAGTCTACAACAAGATCTCTGGTCTCGAGATCCAGATCCGCAATCTCCGCGCCGAATATGGGCAGTTGCCCGACGCCAGAGAAGATATCACCCCAGCCGATCCGCTGACTCACACGAAGATAGGTGGGGCGATAGATGGAGTATTGGCAACCGCCTTGGACTTGAAGCGCGTCGCGGTTTCCCTTCGAGAATTGACCCGCTCTGAGGAGCAAGAAGACATTGATGTCAACGAGGTAATCCGGCGTGCCGAACTGCTGCTGCGTCCCACCGCCCGGAAGCATAAGGTGCACATCACCACCAAACTGGCTCCAGATCTGCCTAAAGCGTTAGGCAGCTCTGCGCGGTTGCAGCAAGTCTTCTCCAACGTGATGCTCAACGCTGTTCAGCAAGTGTCGCCGAAGATGGAACGGCTCTCCGACGGCTGGGGGGCGCTTGAGGTCACCAGTTCACGGGAGCCGGAGGACGACGTCCTTCCCATCAAGATACGCTTCACAGACACCGGTCCTGGCATCCATCGGCGGCTATGGGAGAGCATCTTCGCCCTGAGTTTCTCCACCCGGCCAAGAGGAACCGGGCTGGGCCTGTTCGTCGCCCGTAGCATCGCGGAGTCTATGGGGGGGCAAATCGCAGTGGAACGGAGCGTGATACTCTTTGAGACCACCTTCTTAATCGAGTTGCCGGGCTCTGGAACGCCAGAGCACGATCACCGCGCTAGCGGAGGATAGAGATGGAGCAACCAGTAACTGACGATCCATTGCGAGTACTGTTGGTGGAGGACGAGATCAGTTTGCGTGACCCGCTGGCGAAGCATCTGCGGCACGAACACGGGTATGAGGTGGATCCTGCCGCTGATCTCCAAGAGGCACGAAGCCTGCTCGCACAAGTTGAGCGACCCTATGACGTGGTCCTCATTGATGACCTTCTAGCTCCGGCGCCGAAGGAGGAGCCAGAGTACGTGGGTATTGCGCTTCTGCAAGAGATCAAAGAGCGTTGGCCGGAAATCCCGGTGATTATCTTCACCGGCTGGGGGATGGACCGGGCGTTGGAGGCGCTGCAGGCTGGGGCGTATCGCTATCTCGCCAAGCCTCTTAACTTAGACGAGTTAGGAATGACTATCCGCATGGCGGCAGAGCAGGCACGACTGCGGCGGGAGCGGGATCTGCTCTCGGCCACGCTGAAGATTAGCAGAGCCATGCTCAGCGAGCTGGATGTCAGAAAGACGCTGGAAGTGATCGCTGAGGCCGTGCCGAAACTGGCAGGGGCCGAGGCCTGCGCTGTAGCCCGTGTAAACCCGGCAACGGGCCAGGTGTGGTACGAACCCGTAGTCCCTTTAGGTGATGTGAGCGTGAAATGGCATCGGCACCTGCGAGATGTGGAACTCACCAGGAGGATTATAGAAACTGGCGAACTCTTCATCATGCCCGATGTGGATGCTAAAGCTGAAAGGGTGGACGAGAACTTGCGTCGGGCTGGCGTGAAATCCTTCATCGCCGTGCCGATCCCAGGCGAGCCCCAAAACCTGGGTGTATTGTATGCCTACAGCACCCGACAGAAGACCTTCGGTGCGCACGAACGGCAGGTTTTGCAGTTGCTGGCCGGGCAGGCGGCCATTGCCCTGGAAAATGCTCAGCTTTATGAGAAGACCGGACGCCGTGCTGAGGAGATGAGGCTTCTCTATGATCTAAGCGTGGTCCTTAATTCCTCTCTAGACTTGGAGGAGGTCCTCGACCGCATTGCCAAGAGTGCCTCCTCTCTGATTCAGGCAGAAACAAGCACAGCTCTGATATGGGATGAGAGGAGAGGATGCTACATTCAGAGAGGAGTTGCGCTGACTCCTGAGAGACCTGTCATTGTCGAGGAACCTCGTCCAGATGGGTTTACCACCCTTGTCATGACAGAGAACAAACCAGTGATCATCCCCGATGTGACTCGACACAAGCAAGCCAAGGCTTTTCTGCTAGAGATGGGAGTGCGCTCCATGGCCGGTGTCCCGATTCAGCTCTCGGGAAAGGCCATCGGTGTCCTTTTCGTTCATAGCACCGTGCCCCACCACTTTGGCGAACACGAAGTGAATCTTCTTTCTTTCCTGGCCAACCAGGCTGCCCTGGCCATCAAGAACGCCCGGCTGTTCGAGGCGGAATCCCGGCGACGGCGGGAGGCCGAGACCCTGCGGGAGACGGCACTGGCTCTTACCACCACCCTCGACCAGCAGGGGATTTTTGAGCGTATCTTGAGCGAACTTCAGAAAGTAGTGCCCTATGACAGCGCTTCAGTGCAACTGCTGAAGGACGACTGCCTGGAGATCATCGGTGGACGCGGTTTCCCCAACCTGCCAGACATCCTGGGTATCTCTTTCTCCATAGATGACGACAACCCTAACCGGGTGGTAATGCAACAGAGAGCGTCGTTCATCGTTTTAGACGCGCCAGCGGAATATCGGGGATTCTCCGAAGAACCTCACACTCAGGCCGATATCCGCGGCTGGCTAGGAGTGCCGATGCTGGTGGGGGATCAGCTCATCGGGATGATTGCCTTGGACAAGCACCAGCCGGGGTTCTATACCGAGGAACATGTCCGACTGGCCGAGGCGTTTGCGGCACAGGCTGCCATTGCTATAGAGAACGGTCGTCTCTTCCAGGCGGAGCGAGAGCAGCGGGAGATGGCTGAAGCGCTGGAAGAGGCGGCTGCCGTCGTCAGCAGTACACTGGATCTCGACGAGGTGCTGAATCGCATCTTGGAGCAAGTGAACCGTGTCGTCGTGGGTGATGGCTTCAACATTATGTTGGTGGAGGATGGCTGCGCCCGAGTGGTCCGCTGGCGGGGGTATGAGGGATTGCACGGGGGAGGGCAGGATGCTGGGAGAACCTATCCGATCGCCGAGGTTCCCGGTCTGCTGAAAATGGCACGGACGGGAGAGATGCTTGTCATCCCGGACACGACTGTCGACCCAGATTGGGTGGTGTTGGAAGGCAGGGAATGGATACGCTCCTACGTTGGCGCGCCTATCAACGTGTGTGAACAGGTAATGGGTTTCCTGAACGTGAACGGCACCCAACCGGGCCAGTTCGGCCCCGCCGACGCCCGGCGACTGGAGGCCTTCGCCGCCCACGCCGCGGTCGCCATTGTCAACGCCCAGCTTTACCGGGAAGCACAGGAAGGGAAGGCTTACATCCAGTCCCTGTACGAAGCTAGCAATACTATTATCTCGCCTCATGACCCCAGGGAAGTGCTACAGGTCATCGTGGGCACAGCCTGCCAGGCCACCGGAGCCTGGCGAGCCGTCGTCTTGCTGATTGATGAACGCGGGCGACCTCGACTGCTGACCCAAGCCGGTTTCGAGCAACAACTGGATGCCACCACGAGCATTAGAAAGGGGGGCATCTCGCAGCAAGTCGCATGCTCTGGACAGTCCCGCTTTTTCCCCAACGCAGAGCAGTCGGCGAGTGAATTGCATCCCAAAATGCTTGAGCAGGGAGCCAAAGGGGCTGCTTGCC
Source organism: Anaerolineae bacterium (assembly GCA_030612185.1). The sequence continues at coordinate 1,739 of JAUWOI010000012.1, read as the reverse complement.
TACCCCTGCTCCTGCAAGGCAAAGCTATCGGCGTGTTATGGATCCATTTCCAAGAGCCCCGCCTTTTCTCCAAGACCGAGAAGCAGGCCCTACAGATTTACGCCAACCAGGCGGCCATAGCCTATGACAACGCCCGGCGGATGCAGGAGTTGGAGCATATGCGCCGGGCAGCTGACGCCATGGCTGGAGTGGCGGGTGTACGGGAAGCCCTGCAGCAGATTGTGAGGAGCGCCCGGCAAGTATTGGGGGCCGATTCTTCGGCCATCTGGTCCTACGATGTTATCCGAGGCCAGTTTTTCCCGGACGAATTGGTGGCCGACAGCATCCCAAGTCCGTTGCTGGAGAAGTTCCGGGAAGAAGAACCTAAGCCAGGCAGGACTGCCTACACGGTAATGAAGCGGGGCTGGGTGGGCATCACGGATATCGCCGATCCCAGATATGAGTTCCTGGGGCCGTCTACTTTGGAACTTTTGCGAGAGATTGGTGCGGAGAGCTTCCAGGGAATAGCGCTAGAGGTCGGAGGCGAGAAGCTGGGCGTTCTGTACGTGAACTACAACCAGCCTCGGAGCTTTACCTGTGAGGACAGGGAGGCATTGGAAAGCTTCGCCAACCACGCAGCCTTGGCCCTGAAAAAGGCCCGCCTCTTGGACCAACTCATCAGAGCCAGGGAAGCGGCCAAGGTGGTTGCTGAGGTTACAACTCTGGGGGACTTGCAAAGCACCTTGGATTCCATTGTGAAGGGAACACAAGACGTTCTTAGGTGTGATGCTGTCACCCTGTATACCTACGATCAGGACAGTGATAAGTTGGGGTTCCCCCCGACGATGGTGGGTGTACAAGATATCAAGGAAGTGCTCAAGCTTGGGCGGGTAACTGAAGCATCTGTAATCCGAAATATCTTGGCGCTTGACAAGGCGCACGTGGCTGAAGACGCATTGTCTGAGAGTCCTGAGAACTTGATGAAAGGGCCTTTCGTGAATCGGGAGGGGATCAGATCGTCTATGGGGATTCCGCTCAGGGTTGGGGACCGCAAAGTCGGCGTAATGTTCATTAACTACCGGTCACGACATCGCTTCACATCCAACGAACTCACGAACATCGAGTTATTCGCCAACCAGGCAGCCGTCGCTATCCGCAATGCCCAGCTATACGAGCAAGTGCAAAAGCGAGCCACTGCCTTGCAAGCCCTGCACGAAGCTGGCCGAGCAGTAGCTAGCACCTTGGCCCTGGATGAGATCCTCGAGCGTATTGTTGAACAGGCATGGCGACTGGCCGTACCTCGCGGGACATTGATCCATTTCAGTCATGTGGCATGGGTGGATCGCAACAAGGTGAGATTCATCGCGTCCTATCCTCGGGATGTCTTGCCCGGCCTAAGAGCAAAAGTGGGCGAAATAGACCTGGAGCATGACGAACGCATAGGTATAACTGGCCGTGTTGCGAAGAGTGGAAAACCGGAATTGGTTGGGGACACCACTCAAAATCGCGACTACATCGAGTTCGACGGCAATGTTCATTCGCAATTGTCTGTGCCTATCAAGATCGGGGAGCAAGTTGTTGGTGTCGTCAACGTTGAGCACCCAGACCGCAGCGCCTTCGACGAGGAAGATCAGCGAGCTCTCCAGTCCCTGGCCGCCCAGGCCGCCATCGCCATCGAGAATGCGCGTTTGTACCAAGCGGAGCAGCGACACGGACAGGCACTGAAGGCCATTCAAGCCACCTCAGCAGCGGTGAGTGCT
>JAUWOI010000429.1 GCA_030612185.1 Anaerolineae bacterium | reverse complement strand
TCCAACTTGCCCTGCCCCGGCTGGCGCTCGAGAACCAGCCCTTCCTCCCCCGCGGCAACGATGACCACGTCGGCCCGCTCAAAATCGCCACGCACCAACTTGATACTGAGGGGGCTATCGATGTTCCGCTGCAGGGCACGGCGCAACGGGCGAGCGCCAAACTGTGGATCAAACCCCTCGCGGGCCAGCCACCCGCAGGCCGCGTCTGTCAGTTCAACCTCTAATCCCAGATCCACCAACCGGCTGGCGATCTCTCCCATCTGCAAGCCCACAATGCGCTCCACGCCTTCCAGCGTCAGGTCATTGAATATAATAACCTCGTCCACGCGGTTGAGAAACTCGGGCCGGAAGGTCTTCTTGAGCGCCTTCCCGATCTCGCGGTGACTCTCATCTTCGTCACGACCGTCCTCGCCAGCCTGCAGGAAACCGAGCGTCCCGCCCTGGTGCGCGAACTCTGTCCCCACGTTCGAGGTCATAATCACGACCGTGTTGCGGAAATCCACGACGTGGCCTTGCCCATCGGTCAGGCGGCCATCGTCCAGGATCTGCAACAGCGCGTTCCACACGTCCGGGTGGGCCTTCTCAATCTCGTCGAAGAGAATGACGTGGTAGGGCCGCCGCCGCACTGCCTCGGTCAACTGACCACCCTGCTCGTAGCCGACGTAGCCGGGCGGCGCGCCGAAGAGGCGGCTGACGGTGTGACGCTCTCGATACTCGCTCATGTCAATACGCAACAGAGCATCTTCGTCGTCGAAGAGGAACCAGGCCAGAGCCTTGGCCAGTTCGGTCTTGCCCACGCCGGAAGAGCCCAGAAAGATGAAACTGCCGATCGGGCGGCGCGGGTCCTTGAGACCCGAGCGGGCACGGCGGATGGCGTCGGCGACGGCAGCCACAGCCTCGTCCTGGCCGATGATACGCTGCTGCAACTCACTCTCCATGCGTAACAGTTTCTCCGCCTCCGTCTCCAGCATCCGCGCGACAGGAATTCCGGTCCAACTCGCCACCACCTCGACGATGTCTTCCTCCTCAATCGTCTCATCAAGTTGATGCTCCTGCCGCCACATCTTATACTTGAGGTTAAACTCGGCCTGGAGGTTGATACGCTCCGTCTTCAGTTCGGCAGCACGTTCATAGTCCTCGACCACACTGGCAGCCTCGACCTCAGTCTGGAAGCGCTGAAGTTCGAGTTGCAGCGCCTTCAGGTCCGGTGGGAGAGTGTGAAGCGCAACGCGCACTTTGGCGGCGGCCTCGTCCAGCAAGTCAACCGCTTTGTCGGGGAGATGCCGGTCTGTTACGTAGCGGTGGGAGAGGTGGGCCGCGGCTGTCATGGCCTCATCCGAGATGTGCACCTTGTGGTGGGCCTCGTACCGGTCGCGCAAGCCACGCAACATCTCGATGGTCTCTTCGACACTCGGCTCCTCGACGAAGACGGGGGCGAAACGTCGCTCCAACGCACCGTCGCGCTCAATGTAGCGCCGGTACTCGTCCAGCGTCGTCGCCCCGATACACCGCAGTTCACCCCGTGCCAGCGCGGGTTTCAGCATGTTGGATGCGTCCATCGCTCCCATGCCGGACCCCGCACCGACGACGTTGTGCAGTTCGTCAATAAATAGGATGACTTCCCCATTAGACCGCTGGACTTCCTCGATGGTGCCTTTCAGCCGCTCCTCGAAGTCGCCCCGCAGGCGCGCGCCCGCGACCATTGAGGCCAGATCAAGTTGCATCACTCGCTTGCCCATCAAAATCTCCGGCACGTCATCGGCGGCGATTTTTTGCGCCAACCCCTCAGCAATGGCGGTTTTGCCCACGCCGGGTTCGCCGATGAGCACCGGGTTATTTTTGGTGCGGCGGCAAAGCACCTGAACCACGCGCAGGATTTCGCTATCCCGCCCGATCACCGGGTCGAGTTTCCCCTCGCGGGCCATCTGAGTCAAGTCGTGGCCGTACTTCTCCAGCATGCGGTAGCGGGACTCGGCCATACGGTCGGTCACGCGCTGCCCCCCACGGACCTCTTTGACGGCATCGTAAATGCGCTTCTTGGTCACGCCGCTCTCGCGCAGGATGCGGGCCACAGGGGTATTGCGCTCGCTGGCGATGGCCAGAAAAATATGCTCAGTCGAGATGTAATCATCCTTGAGCCGATTCGCCTCGTCGTTAGCCAACTCGAGCGCTCGCTTGACGCGCGGAGTGATGAAGACCTGCCCCACGCCGCCGCCGCCGTAGACACCAGCCTTGGGACTGGCTTTCAATACGTCATCGAGACGCTGCTGTATCTGGTCAACATCCACCCCCAGCCGTTCCAGAATCTGCGGGATCACACCTTCCGGCTGCTCCAGCAGCGCCAACAGAAGGTGCTCAGTATCAACCTGTGTATGCCCATAGCGCGTCATAACCTCAACGGCCCGTTGGGCCGCGTCCTGTGCCCGTTCGGTGAAACGATCCAATCTCATCATCGGTTGACATTCCCTCCTTATCCCACACATTCCCGGCGTGAAACAGGATGCGCAGGGCGTGAAACATGAGGCGTGAGACGTGTACGCCCGATGTAAATTATACCGCATATCGCTCTAACAGACAAAAGATGAACTATCAATAAACTTGCCCGGCAGTGGAATTGGCGCCGAATACCCAAATGGACCAACTTATGGTATAATCAGGTCATCCTGACCTATTGGAGGTGCGTAATGGATAGGCACATCGGCATGGCCCAAGCCAAGAGTAAACTGTCCGAACTAGTCGGACGAGTGGCGTATGGGGAAGAGCATTTCATCCTGGAGCGACGGGGCCATCCTATGGCCATCCTGATCAGCGTGGGCGAATACAAGCGGTTGCGGGACCTGGCATGGGCCGCCTGCGGGCAGCCGCTGTCTCCCGAACTCCGCCAGCGGCAGCAACAACTGGTCGCCCAGGCCCAGCGGTTGCGGAAGCGGCTGGGTGACCCAGCGGACGGACTGGCGGAACTGATGAGCACCCTGCCACCGGAGGAGGATACATTCTGGCTCGAACTCGCTGAGGAGATGGTCTGATGGCTCTGTACGACATCGGCGATCCAGCGGTGCCTCTGCCCCGGCAACTGGTGGTGGACACATCGCTGCTGTTGGCGCTCCGCCCTACGGACGATAATCCCCATGCGACGGCCGCGCGGGCCTTCATCCGGCGTATGGGCAAGCAAATTGCCGAGTATGAGATGGTGGCCTGGCTCCCCCTGCCGGTGTTGCAAGAATGCTACCACGTGATCCTGGCCAACGGCCTGCGACGCGCCTGGAGGGCGATGGATCGGGCCATCCGTCCCCCTAACTGGCTGAAAGCCTACAAGGACCAGCCCGACCTGCTTCGGGCCTGCACGCCCGAATTGACTCGCTTCCGTGAACTCCTGGCCGCTATCCCCTTGACGCCAGTGACCCCGGAAGACCTGGTGACCTCCACGGTCGTCGAGCCGCTGGAGAAGCGTTTGCATTACTTCATCACTGCTTACCATCTGTTGCCCCAAGATGCACTGATCCTGGCCCAGGCCGAACGGCTGGGTGTGCAGGCTGTCGCCACGCTCGACCGGGACTGGCGGCGCGCAAGCCCGTTTGACGTGTACACGTGCCTCTGAGGTTTGCTCGTCATACCTTCGCAAATACCATCTGCCCATCGCGGGCATCCACTCGCACTATGTCCCCCTCAGTAAACTCGCCCCGCAGCAGCGCCAGCGCCAGCGGGTCCTGCACCTCCCGCTGAATGACCCGCTTGAGTGGTATTGCTGAAATCCACCGTGCGCCCAGGCCCGCCTCTTGTGTCTTTTGCGTGAATTCGTTTAGAGCCACAATTGTCACCTCTTATGCAGGCCTGAATAGCCGGAGGCAACCTTGGTGCCTCCAACTAACATTGTACCAGCCCTCCATTAGAGAGACATTAGCGCAGCATTAGATTTGTGTAAGAATGACAGCAACGGATTGAGAAGGCAGAGAGTACACTACAACGAATTTAGAAAGGAACGAATTGGGAAACCAATGAATTGTGAGACCAACGGATGAGGCGAGGCAGGGCAAATTCGTTCCTTTCCTCATTCGTTCCGTTACTACTTAGCCACCGTCATTCCGAGCGACCGAAAGGAGCGCAGCGACTGAAGGGAGTCGAGGAATCTCTACTTGCGATGGCAAGCATGACCCCGACAGGAGATTCCTCGACTTCCTTCGACTACGCTCAGGACAGGCTGCTGCGCTCGCTCGGAATGACG
>JAUWOI010000503.1 GCA_030612185.1 Anaerolineae bacterium | reverse complement strand
ATCTACGTCAAGTACGTCTCCACCCCCATGTCCGGCCCCGGCTACTACCTGCCCAACGTACCCTACACGATGTACTTCTACCGGGGCTATGGCCTCCACGGCACCTACTGGCATTCCAATTTCGGCCATCCCATGAGCCACGGTTGCATCAACCTGCCCACGCCGGAGGCACAGTGGCTCTTCTATTGGGCCTCGGTAGGCACGTTGGTCAACATCCATTACTGACGTGGGGCGTGAAACGTGAAACGTGAAACGTGAAACGTGAAACGTGAAACGTGAAACGTGATATAGAATTACTCTACAACATTTGCGTTGTCCGCGAGAATCATGATCTGCTACTTGCAGACTTGCAGACTTGCGACTTTGCCGCGCTATGGACCTGATTATCGTCGAATCGCCTACCAAAGCCCGCGCTCTGCGGGGCTTCCTGGGACGCGGCTACCGGGTGCTGGCCTCGATGGGGCACATCCGGGACCTGCCGCCGAAGAAACTGGGCGTTGACGTGGACCACAACTTCCGGCCCACCTACCACCTCCGCCGGGGCGCGGGGAAGACCGTCAAGCGGTTCAAGGAAGCGGCCACGGAAGCCTCCACCATCTACCTGGCCACCGACCCCGACCGGGAGGGCGAGGCCATCGCCTGGCACGCCCTGTGGGCGATGAAGGTCGGGGACAAGCCGGTGCGCCGGATCACCTTCCACGAGATCACGCCCGAGGCCGTGAAGGCGGCCCTCTCCGCCCCCGGCTCCCTCGATATGGACATGGTTAACGCCCAGCAGGCCCGGCGCGTGCTGGACCGGCTGGTCGGCTACCAGGTCAGCCCCGTGCTCTGGAAGGCGATCAAAGGCCGCAAGGGACTCTCGGCCGGGCGGGTGCAGACGGTAGCCCTGCGGCTGGTGGTCGAGCGGGACCGGGAGATCGAGGCTTTCGTGCCCCGGGAGTACTGGACGTTGGACGCGGAACTTTCAAAGGTGGAGGGGGACACGCGCCACTTCCGCGCTCGCCTGGTGCGTATCGGCAAGGAAAAACCCGATCTCAAGACCGAGGCCGATGCCGTGGCCATCGTCGAAGCCCTGGAGGGAGCCGACTACCGGGTGCTGCGCGTCAAGCGGCGGCGCAGGTCCCGGCGACCCTATCCTCCCTACACCACCAGCACCCTGCAGCAGGACGGGGCCAACCGGCTGGGCTGGCCGGCGGCAAAGACGATGAAGATCGCCCAGGAACTGTACGAGGGTATCGCGCTACCGGGCGAGGGAACGGTAGGGCTGATCACCTACATGCGCACCGACTCGACCCACGTGGCCGAGTCAGCCCAGGCCGAGGCCAGGGAGGTCATCGCCCGCTACTGGGGCGAGGAATACCTCCCCGAGAAGCCGCCGGCGTACAAGACCCGGGCGAAGGTCGCCCAAGAGGCCCACGAGGCCATCCGGCCCACGTCGTCGCAGCGCACGGTGCGAGACCTGCGGGAGCACCTGACCCCCGACCAGGCGAAACTCTACGAACTCGTGTGGCGGCGATTCATCGCCAGCCAGATGAAGCCGGCCGTCTACAACGTCACCACCGTGGACGTTGCTACCGCGCGGGACGGCTGTGACTTACCCTACGTCTTCCGCGCCACCGGGCGAGAACTGATCTTTGAGGGCTTCCTGAAAGCGTATGAGGTCCAGGAGAAAAGACCGGCCGAGGAGGAAGGAGCAGCAGGACAGATACTGCCCCCGCTGGCCGACGGCGAGCCGCTGGCGCTGCACGGCCTGTTCCCCGATCAGCACTTCACCAAACCAGCGCCCCACTTCACGGAGGCCAGCCTGATCAAGGAGTTGGAGAGACTGGGCATCGGCCGGCCCAGCACCTACGCCGGGATCGTCCGCACCATCGTCAAGCGGGAGTACGTGGAGCGCAAGCGCAAGTCGCTCCTGGCCACGGGGTTGGGCTTCATCGTCTGCGATTTCCTGGTGGAGCAGTTCCCCGACCTCTTCGCTGTCGGCTTCACGGCGCAGATGGAGGAAGACCTGGACCGCATCGCCCAGGGGGAGCGGCCCTGGGTGGAGGTGCTGCGGGAGTTCTACGACCCCTTCGCGGCGGCGGTGGAACGAGCCCAGGGAACCGCCGTGGCCGGGCCTGTGACCGTGCCAGGGAACAAGGGCAAGAGCAAGGGCAAGGCTGTTCCCACCGGCGAAAAGTGCCCGGAGTGTAGTGGGGCGGTAGTGGTGCGGAAGGGCAAGTATGGCCGCTTCCGGGCCTGCGCCAACTTCCCCAGGTGCAAGTGGAGCGGCCCCTTCGTGGTAGGCGAGTGCCCAGAGTGCGGAGGTGACCTGGTCGAGCGGAAGGGGAAGCGGGGAGTGTTCTGGGGCTGCTCGAATTACCCGGAGTGCCGGTACACGCAGGAGCCACGGAAGGTATCTTCTCAATATCTTGGGGCAAGGGCAGCGTAGGGCGGTTTTGCTAACCGCCACTGATCGTTCAAATGAGGAGGCAACTACAATGGCTGAAAAGCAACTGTATCAGAACGATCCACGTTGGAAAGACCAGGTTTTAGGACACGGCACTGGCGAAACGATTGGCATGTATGGCTGTTTGCTCACCAGCATGGCCATGGTCGCCAATCACTTTGGCGGCGACGAAACGGTCGCGTCCTTCAATGAAAAGATGAAGCAAAAAGGCGGGTTCCAGGCCCAGTGGATCAGGCCAACCCTGATCTCATCCGTGCACCCCAATGTGAAGTACCAAAAACGGGTGCAGTGCTCCAGCCAGGCGGCCCCTCTGGGCGAAATTGACGCCGCGTTGGAGGGTGGTTCCCTGGTCATCGTGATGATAGATCGCGCGCCTGCTCCAGGCGTACAGGGCCACTGGGTTGTCCTGCATGGAAAACAAGGTGATGATGATTACCTGATGTGGGATCCGTGGAAAAAAGAAGGTGCGCCGAACACGCTGACGGGGCGGTATAGCCATGGCACGCCGGCAGAAATCATCCAGGACGTCATCTGGTTTGGCAGAGAGCCATCCGCCAAAGCGGCGAAAAAACCTGCTGCGCCGGCGCCCACAGCGGACAAAGAACCAGCCGCAGACTCAGGCAAACCGTTGGTGGTCCTCCCGCTCGTTGATGGGCTAAAGATGCGCCGGCAACCCCAAATCGGTCCATCCAACATCATCAAGCAGTTGCCAACGAGCGCCAGGTTAATGGCGTTAGATCCTGCGAGCGCCCGGGCCAAAATCGGCCAGCACGGCGAGTGGATGCACGTGCGCGACATTGAGGAGGATGAGGGATACGTGGCCGCCTGGTACGTCACGCCCGCCGCTGATCCTTCCCTGGGGGTGCAGAAAAAAGAGGAGGCCAGCAAACCCACCCCGCCCCCCAGACTCGTGGTCAAGACCACAACCGAGGACGTCGCGCTGCGCACGCCACCCCAGGTAGCCGATGAGACGCTCATCGAGCGGTTGCC
>JAUWOI010000548.1 GCA_030612185.1 Anaerolineae bacterium | reverse complement strand
GTTCAACCTCATGTCCAGGAGCACCACCTGCCCATCCGCTCCGAGCCTCTCCACCCCCCCGTGTGAGTCGCTGGCCTGGATCACTGCCAAACCTCGCACCCGCAATATGTCCCCCAGCGTCTTGCAGAACTGCGGGTCGTCATCCACGATGGCGATGGAGCGCTCCTTGCGCAGCGAGGAGAAGAAGCAGAGCAAGCAGTTGATGTCCAACGGCTTGGTCAGGGCGGCGATAGCGCCTTCTTCCAATCCCTCCCCGACCAGTTTATCGGTGGAGTAGGCGGTCATCAGCACGACCGGTAGGTCAGGCCGCCTGGTCTTGATGGCTCTGTAGAGGTCCACTCCGTTCACCCCCGGCATCTTGATGTCGGTCAGGACGCAGTCGAAGTGGTTCTGCGTCACCTTTGCCAGGGCTTTGGAGCCAGAGTGAGCGGCCTCGGCCTGGCGCCCCTTGACCTTGAGGATGTCCACGATGGTCCTGGCGTATCTTCTCAATATCTTGGGGCAAGGGCAGCGTAGGGCAGTTTTGCTAACTGCCACTTGACCTCGACCTTGAGCAAGTCATGCAAATCGCCCGTTCACTCCGCTGAGAGGGCAAGCCAGGCTGACAAGATCGAAATTGCTAAATCGTTGAAGTAAGAAACGAGGACATAGTCCTGAATTATGTGCTTGCACATCTGTTCTATACGGCGGAGGCCCAGCCAGGCCCTATTTGGAGAATCTTGGTGCCACAGCATTGTCCGCTGGGTGCAAAATCTCGCTGGAAGTCGTAGAACAAGCGTTCAAGCACATAATTCGATACTATGTGGAAACGAGTCTGCCATACTCTATCTGGCCCCATCCCGGTGACTCACATCGCCGGGTTGGGGCTCTTTGTTTTCAGGCCAAGACTCACATTTGGCGCGCCAGTCTCGGTGATCCACTTTGTTACTTTTCTCTCGTTTCTACGATATAATAAGCAGAAGGAGACAGGACGGGAATGGACACCCTGGCACTCTCGAGAGGAAAACAAGAGCGTATGGCTTCGAGCCCGGCAGATAAAGATGCCCGCCTGGTGGCTGCCGCGCAACGTCGGCGGGTAAAGTTTGTTGCCCTGTATGACAAGTACTTTTCACGGGTCTATCGCTACATCGTCCAGCGGGTTGATGTGCAACAGGATGCCGAGGATCTGACCAGCCTGGTGTTCATCGAGGCGATGGAGAGCCTGGACAACTATCGTGAGCAAGGCTCATTCGCTGGCTGGCTGTTCTCCATCGCCCGCCGCAAGGTGGTGGATCACTATCGCCGGCCCGACGGCGAAATCCCTCTGGAGATGACAAATGACGATGAGTTGGCATCAACGACCAAGACGTTGGAATCGCGCGTCATCCACGACGAACGCTTGCATCGGCTGGCCCAGGAGTTGCAGGCTCTCGCCCCGGAGAAACAAGAGGTCCTGGCCCAACGCTTTTTCGCCGGCCTAAAGTACAAGGAGATCGCCTCGGTTCTGGGCAAGAGCGAGGGATCTATCAAAATGATGGTCTATCGGACCCTGGACGAACTGCGGGAGAGAATGCTGGCTGTGGAGGAGGGACGAGATGCATCAGAATGATGAGATGTTAGACATCGAACGCCAGAGTGTGGGCAAGGACTTGTGGGTATTGGCCGATGCCATCCCTTACCGGAAGACTTTTCGCACCGAATTGCGAAAACGATTGATGGCTCAGGCACGGGCTCTCGATGCAGAGAAAGAGGTTCGAACCCTGGGCACTGCGTCCCAGGATAAGGGGGAAGCGCGCTCCCCATCGTGGCTCCAACGCCTGGCGCAGGGCGTTGGCCGGATCAACCAAATCTTTGAAGGAGGTTTGACGATGAAAAAAGGATTCGCTTTGGCCGCCCTCGCGGCCCTGGTCATCGCCGTCAGCACGGTGGCTCTCGTCCCCTCTGTGCGGGCACAGTTCCTGCGAGTGGTGGGTATCTCGGCCCCCGCAGGGACGGGGCGACTGAGTGAGACGCCCATCCCCGGAGGTTACCCCATCACCGTCATAAACGAGGAGACGGGGGAAACCCAGACGCTGTATTTGGGCCAGATGCACGGGACGACACGCCAGACGGTGAACTGGGACGAGGCCCAGGCGGCGGTGGGCTTTTCCCTGCGGCAACCGGCCCACCTGCCCGAAGGGGCAGAGCTGGCTCGGGTGGAGTTAGTGACCGTACTTGGCGCAAATGGGTATCCCCGGGAACAGGGCGTCGTGCTGTGGTACGTCGTGGGGGACAGTGAACTGGTGATGGAACAATGGTCTGCTTTCCCAAAGGCTCTCCCCTTACCCCCTGGCGTCACAACGGTTACGGTGAACGGCGCCCCCGGCTGGACAGTCAGCGATGAGAACACCATCCTGACCTGGCAGACGGCTGAAGCCCGCTACAACCTGAATGGCTACTTGCCCCTGGAGAAGATGCTCAAGATCGCCGAGTCGTTGAAGTAGAACGACGATTACCAGGTCCCACATAGCCCCAATCCGGTGGCTCACGTCGCCGGGTTGGGGCTCTTTGCTTCCTAACCACACGTCGGCCTCTGTAGATCCTGCCTCTTGCTTCTTGCCTCTTGCCTTCTGCCCCTTGCCCCTTGCCTCCTCCCGGTGTACAATACCCGTTGAAGGTGGGCTTCAGATCCGCCTGAGAACCAGCGCAATGAACCAACAATTCAGACTCTTGCTCGTCGAGGACGACCCCGCTGTGGGCCAGAGCCTGCGCACCGGCCTGGAGCGGGAGGGGCTCGCCGTCACCTGGGTGGAACGAGGCCAGGAAGGGGTGGACTACGTCCGTGACCACCACCCCCACCTGGTCATCCTCGACGTGCGGCTGCCCGACGGCTCCGGCTTCGACTTCTGCCGCCAGATGCGGCAACTGGGGCTGCGCCAGCCGGTCATCATGCTCACTA
>JAUWOI010000009.1 GCA_030612185.1 Anaerolineae bacterium | reverse complement strand
CATACATCAGCGGGTCGTGGGCTGGTGTCTGGTCGGTGACCACATCAGGGATCACACCCCGGCGCACCAGTTCGGGGAAGGTATCGGCAGCGTTGGCGATGAGGCCGATGGAGATAGACTCTCCGCGCCGCTTATAGTCCTCCACCGTCGCCAGCGCCTGGTCCAGGTCGTCCATCACCACGTCCACGTAGGCGGTGTCGAGCCGCCGCTGCGCCCGGTGGGGGTCCACCTCCACGACGAGGCCCACCCCCTCGTTCATCGTGATGGCCAGCGGCTGAGCGCCGCCCATCTCGCCCAGGCCGGCAGTGAGGACGAACTTGCCCTTGAGTGAGGCCCCCTGGCCAAAGTGGGTCTCGGCGGCGGTGGCCAGCGTCTCGTAGGTGCCCTGGAGGATGCCCTGTGTGCCAATGTAGATCCAGGAGCCAGCGGTCATCTGGCCGTACATGATAAGCCCCTCCCGCTCCCACTTGTCGAAATTCTCCTGGGTGGCCCAGGCGGGGACAATGTTGGAGTTGGCGATGATGACGCGAGGGGCATCGAGATGGGTGCGGAAGATGCCCACCGGTTTGCCGGACTGGATCAGCAGCGTCTCGTCGGGCTCCAGATTGCGCAGCGACTCCAGGATAGCGTCGAAACATTCCCAGTTGCGGGCCGCCCTGCCCCGCCCGCCGTAGACGATCAGATGTTCAGGGTCGCCGGCCACGTCGGGGTCCAGGTTGTGCTGGATCATACGGTAGGGGGCTTCGATGAGCCAGTTCTTGCAGTGCAGTTGGGTCCCCGTGGGGGGATGAATAACACGAGACATAGAATCACCTCCGTGCATGATACTGGATACTGGAAGTGTACCACAAGGGGCGGGATAGGTCAAAAAGGAGTATGGGGGTGTGGGAGCGTGGGAGTATGGGAGGGGGGGCAGGCGTCAGAAGACGTACTCTCCAAAATCCTGCGCCAGTTCCACCGGCCCACCGAAAGCGGCGGCCGCCTCCTCAAGCCAGCGGTCGTACTGCCAGGAAGCAGGCCGGTAGTGGATCAGCACCAGACGGCCTGCACCGGCCCGGCGGAGCAACCTCCCCCGCCTGGGCCGCGCTGGAATGCCCCAACGTATCTTTCGCCGCCTCGTGGATCAGGACGTCGGCATCCCGCGCCAGGGCCACCACTGCATCGCAGGGTGAGGTGTCGCTGGAGTAGGCCACCGCCGCCGCACTCCCCAGAACCACTACTCGGGCCACAGACGCCTATCCTCCAAAGACCCACACCACAACGTGTGGCGTCACGTGGATCTCAATGGCGGCCGCCAATGCCAATAGTGGCAGGACGAGGGCGACAAAAACCTTGATGAGATCAGCCAATGCCCACAGCCACCCATGGCTCACTGTCATCCCGCGTGGAGGCGACGTAAAGGCCGCCCCCAGACGCACAGCCAGTGCCGTCGCAATGGTCGCAGCAGGCAACTCCAGCAACCCATGAGGTAGCACAAAAGCAGCGAAGAACAGCACCGGACTGTAACCCACATACGCGACCTGTGCGACGAAGAAGAACACGATCGCCAGTGGGACCATCAGCAACGCCACGGCCAGCGTGCCGAAAGAGAACACTGCCAGCAGCGTCGCCAACAGCAACGATCGCACGTTGTTGACCAACACCCCCCAGGTAGTGAAGGCCGGGAGCCAGTCCACGGCAGGGAATTCGGTGAATGCCTCGACAGAGACCTGCTCCAATTGCAGCATCTCCGGCGGGAGTTGGTAGCGGGCAGAGAGGGCGTAGCCAATACAGACTGAAAACAGCAATCCAACCACGACCACCATGATGGCCAGCCACGAACGGCGCAGAATGGCTGGGATATCGCGCCTATAGAGCCCGCCTACCGTTCCCAGCCAGCGCAACCAGGCTGGCATCTCTTGTAGATCCAGTCCGAAGAACCAACTCTCACAACTCAGGTATCCACGGAATGTGCGCCACAGAGTAGCCGCGTTCAACTGGTCAATCTCACGCCCCAGCAACTCCTCACGATTGAAGACACGGATGCCCATCCGCACCAGGATGACGTTCGCGACCGCCAGGAAAAGCACGATCCACCACAACACATTGTAGTCGGCCCAGAACATAATGATGGCCTCACCCTGTACCAGGAGTGCCCCCGGGATGATGATAAAACTGGCCAACAGGTTAGCCGCTCGCACGCTCGTCGTCTGACTGGAGACTACCACCGCGCCGGAGATCATCACCAATCCCTTCACCGTCGTCAGCAGGACGATCAGCAGCAACAGGAGCGGCGGTGGCGTCCAGCCCTTGACAAAATACAACCCGACCAGGTAGACGGTGATACCCAGGTAGGCTGCCAACAGGGGAGGGAGCGCCGCTGCCAATGTCTTGCCCAGGTACAGTTGGACATCCGTCAAGGGGGTTGCCAGGAGCGGTTCAAGACTCCCGCGCTCCTTCTCCCCCACAAAGGTCTCTAGCGCGATCACCAGCGAGATCGAGATGGGAAAGAAGCCGACTACCATCAGCAGGAAAGAGAGCATTTGCTCGCCGACGATCGGCGCACCATACTTGGCGGCCCAGTCCAGCCCCATATTGGCCACGAAACTCATCAGCACGGGAAAGAAAAGCGTCAGGACGACAATGGGCAAGACAATGCGCCAGTCCCGCAGCGTATCCCGCATCTCGCGCCCTACCAACGCAAGCACCAGGCGAAACGATTCGTGCGTCGCCGCACGCTTATGCTCAGTCACCGCTACCATCCCCTACCCCTCCACCACCCGCAGATAGACATCCTCCAGGCTGCGCGGCACCTCGCTCAGGGTAACGACACCCACCCCATGCGCCGCCAACATCTGGAGCAAAAGAGGATTAGTCTCTTGAGGATTGGCAGTGGAATAGCGCAGCCAATCCTCCCCCTGTACCTCGACCTTGACCAAGTCTGAGGCTAGTTTCACAACGCCATCAATCGCCTGAGACAGGCGCAATTCCATCAACGGCGGGCCGAGCAGACGCGCCTTCAACTCCGCCGGAGTTCCTAGCGCGATGATCTGCCCACGCCGGATGATAGCAATACGGTCGGCCAGGGCTTCCGCCTCCGCCAAGTTATGAGTGCAGATGACAATTGCCCGCCGGTGGTGGCGCAGATTACAAAAGACGTCACGGACCAATTTGGCGCTGTGAGGGTCCATCGCCGAGGTCGGCTCATCCAGCAACAGGACAGACGGGTCGTGCAACATCGTGCGCACCAACGCCATCTTCTGTCGCATGCCCTTCGAGTACGTCCCCATGCGCCGATCCCACGCCTCGGGCATCCCAAAGCGAGCCAGCAATCCCCTGGCCCGGCGCTCACACTCATCGGCGTCCAGACCCATCAGGCGACCAAAGAAGTCCAGGTACTCGTCACCCCGCATACGCAAATAGAGCCCCGGGTGCTCGGTCAACAGCCCAATCCGCCGCCGGACCTCCAGTGGATGTTCGGTCACGCTGTACCCGGCCACGAATGCACGTCCCACCGTCGGGCGCAAGATCGCCGCTAGCATACGCACCGTCGTCGTCTTGCCGGCCCCATTGGGGCCCAGCAGCGCCAGAACTTCGCCCGGTGCTACCGAGAGCGTCACCCGATCCACAGCGGTGAAATCGTCAAATTCTTTCGTCAGACCGATCAGTTTGATCATCGTAATCAGATCGTAATCAGAACGACAGATTGTTGAACAACAACGGATTTCTTGTCTTTCATCCCGTCCTATGAGGAACGAGAAGAACATCAAACCAAAACAATGCCATTATACCAACATTGGGCCATCCTGACAATGAGCACAGAGTACTAATCACACCCGGATAAGAAGATGCGCCCAAAGGAAAACTGCCGAGTGATGTTTCCACCCGGCAGTTCCACAATCCCCCTGGCTATTCCGACCTAACTATCTGTCTCTTCCCGCCGAGAGACCGCGTAGACGTAAAGAATACGCTGAACCACCGTGAACACAGAGAGCACTGACAGGACCCAGATCATCACAATGGGCAGCCCGACCGCCGACAGCGCAGCGATGAGAACTATACGCTCCAGGCGGGTCAGCAACCCGACCCTACAAGGGAAACCCAATGCCTCGGCCCGCGCACGGGTGTAACTGACCATCAGCGCCGCTACCAGCGAGATAAGGAGCAGGACAACTTCCAGGTGTTCTCCCTGGCGCAGGTAGTGCACAGTGATCCCTAGAATCAGCGCGGCATCAGAAAGCCGGTCAAAAGTCGAATCGAGGAACGCCCCAAAGAGGCTCTTCTGGTCGAGAGCCCGTGCCAACGCCCCGTCCAGCGCATCTACCGGCGCAACGACCAGCAGCAGCCAGCCGCCGAGCACCAGATGGCCCAGGCCAAACACCACGCCCACGCCCACCTGAAGCAGAAAACCAACGAGAGTGACAGTATTGGGATGAATGCCCAGCCGGGCCATAACACGGGCAATGGGCATCAGGATAACCCCTGCCTGGATACGCGCCCAGTCGGTGAATGAATCCCACCGTCCGCGCTGCCGCTTCTGTTTTACGCTCTGCCCGTGCTCTACTCGCTGTGCACTACTCATCTTGCGCGATCGCCTCCACTTATAGCCTTTATCGTGCCTCGCTGTCGTTGAGTTACACCGACCGTCACTTCTGTAATGCCGCCGTTCTGGTCAGCAGCGTGATGAATTCAGCATGGCGGCGTTCGATTTCGGGCATGTTCAAGGAACAATGAACCTCTCGCCCGGCCCGCCGAACACGAACCAGACCGTGCAGGCGCAGCGGGCGCAGGTGAAAAGACACGAGCGGCTGGCTAACGTGCAGCGCCAGCGCCAATTCTGTCACAGTCATCTCTTTGTTGCTGGCTAACGTGATGAGGATGCGCAGGCGCAGGGTGTCCTTGAGCGTGTAGAAATAGCGTGCCATCTCCCGCAACTCTTCACCGGACGCCTTGCACCCCTGAACAGCCATGTCGCCCCTTACAGTTCCACAATGCATAAAGAAAGGTTTCATAAAAAAGCACTTATATATTACCGCAGAAATCCAAACGTGTCAAGTCTCAACCTTGCCAAACAGCCTGAATGGGGTATAATAACGACACTTTCGGGGCGTAGCGCAGCTCGGCTAGCGCGCGCGGATCGGGACCGCGAGGTCCGGGGTTCAAATCCCCGCGCCCCGACCTACAATGAGAAACCCCACTCTTACCGAGTGGGGTTTTGTCATCTGTCATCGGTCATTGGTCATTCGATTTCACTTCCTGCCACAGCGGTTCTAACTCATCAATCGTCAGCGCCGCCATATCCAGCCCTCGCTCGCGGGCCATCCATTCCACATCGCGAAAGCGATGTGCAAAACGAGCGTTAGACTTCCGCAACGCTGCCTCAGCATCCACCTCCAGCCAGCGGGCCCAGTTGACCACCGCAAACAGCAGGTCGCCCAACTCTGCTTCCTTTTCCTCCGGGGTGGTCGCGGTCTCCACCTCGACAATCTCCTCCTGAACCTTGTCAACCACGCCACCCGCTTCAGTCCAATCGAAGCCTACGCGGGCCGCACGCCGACCGTAAGTATCTGCCTGTAGCAACGCTGGCAGCGCCGCCGGGACACCATCCAGCACCGAGCGCTCTCCTCCCTTCTCCTCCCGCTTCAGTTCCTCCCAGCGCCGCAACACCTCCCCGGTTCCCTCTACCTGTCGCCCGCCCCACACGTGTGGATGACGGTGCTTCAGTTTGGCGTCAATGCCAGCGATAACTTGCTCCATTCGGAACTCACCTCCCTCGGTGGCAATCTGCGCGTGAAGCAGGATCTGCAACAACAGGTCGCCTAACTCTTCCTGCAGCGCCTGCACATCACCCGCGTCAATAGCCTCCACCACCTCGTACGCTTCCTCCAGCAACCCCACGCGCAGGCTATCGTGGGTCTGCTCGCGATCCCAGGGACAGCCATCTGGAGCACGGAGGTGAGCCACTGTGTCCTGTAAGCCCTCAAAACTGCTGACACCGGGAAGGGGCGGTACGTAGAGCGTAGTCAGGTGAGCGACATCATCCCGGCGGTCAAGTTCGTAAAGCGGCAAGCGAACGACACGCTGCTCAGGAGTACCGGCCGCGTGCACTAGCGCCACTTCATGCTCGTCGGGATACTGGTTCATCAGCGTGAGTTTAACGTCGGTAGCAAGCACACGGCTGTAAAGTTGCCCCACCAGCGCCGGCAGGTCCGGGTTGAGTGGCGGGTGATAACAGGCCGCCAGTTCCACCGCATCGTAGACCTGCAGGCCGTCCAGCGCGTCTATCCTCAGCACCGCGAGCACAATCTCGACGAAACTCAGTCCTTCCACAATACGCACCGCCGTGCCAACCTCCTCCGACCGTGACAGAATCAGCCTCACCGTGGCTTCCCCCACCAGCGGATGACCCGGCACAGCGTAGATAACTCCCTCTGGATGCTGCCCCAATCGCAGCACCTCACAGGCGATGGCGTCATAGACCTGTTGAAACTCCTCCGCCCCTTCGTAGAGATGGTCGAAAGAGTGCAGCCTCAGATGAGGTGGCAACCCGGCCACGGTCGGATGATGCTTCGTGCGCAGCCAGATTTCATCAGCAGCCTCTAATACCTCCCATGCCTCCCGCGTCAGATGGCGCGGATCGCCCGGCCCAAGGCCAACGATAGTGATTGTGCCCATTCAACACCCCCATGAGACATAGACACGAAAGGGGCAAGACAACATCCTGTCTTGCCCCACACATGCCTGCCTGTTATCTCTTGTCTAACGCTTCGTATACTGCGGTGCCTTCCTGGCCCGTTTAAGCCCGGGCTTCTTACGTTCCTTGGCCCGCGCATCGCGGGTGAGAAAGCCTCCCCTGCGCAGGATAGACCGCAGGTCCGGGTCCACCTTCAACAACGCCCGCGCGATGCCCAGCCGGACTGCCCCAGTCTGCCCGCTTATTCCCCCACCATTTACCTTAACACTGATGTTGAAGCGGTTCTCCGTCGCTGTCACCTCAAGCGGCTCTCTGAGGTAGAGAACGTCTCCATCCCGAGCAAAGTACTCTTCGAGCGGTCGCTCATTGATGGTGATAGTACCAGTGCCCCCGGGAAAGAGCCGCACCCGCGCCGTAGCCGTCTTGCGCCGCCCAACCGCTTCGTAATACTCCATTGCCATTGCCCCTCCTAGTCTCCAAACTCCAACGGCCTGGGCTGCTGTGCCGCGTGGGGATGATCTGGGCCAGCGTAGACCTTCAATTTCTTGAACATCCGACGCCCCAGCCGATTCTTTGGCAACATGCCCCGTACTGCGCGTTCAATCACCCGCGAGGGATACTTCTGGAGCAGATTGCGCAGCGTGATCTTCTTGAGCCCACCCGGATAGCCCGAGTGGCGATAGTAGATTTTCTGATCCAATTTGCGTCCGGTCACGTGAATTCTCTTGGCATTGACGACAATCACGTAATCACCAGTGTCAACCGATGGTGAGTAAATAGGCTTGTGCTTGCCGCGCAGGATGCGCGCCACCTGAGTAGCCAAGCGGCCCAACGTCTGCCCCGTGGCGTCCACCACGCGCCACTCGCGCTGGACCTCCTCCTTCTTCGTCACGTAAGTCTTTCTCACAATCTTATGCTCCCATCCAAAATATGCCATTCCCGATGAACATGCGTCAATACCTGACCTCCATCAGACAAAGACCATGCGGAGGGGCCGTTGGCCCGGCACGGTGGCGATCGCACGACGCCAACACCGCCATGAACTCCCCCACGCTCATCTTGCCTCGCCCTACCTGGAGCAACGTACCAACGATGCTGCGCACCATGCGGTAGAGAAAAGCATTAGCCTCAATGTCAAAAATCAGCCAGGGCCCGCCCTGAACCTGTCGAAGGGCGCAGCCGAAGGGTGGCTCCCCACCGTTCGGCTGATCGCTCACGGTGAAGCCCCACTCCGCCGCCAGCACCCGCCGCACCGTGATCTCGCCCTGTGGCGGCTGCCCGAAGGTGGCGAAGTCGTGTTCGCCCACCAGGAACTTGGCCGTCTCCTCCATCGCCACCACGTCCAACGGGGTGGCGACATATAGGCTGTACCGCCGGGCCAGAGGCCAGCGCGCCAGCGCGTTGTAAAACGTGTACCTGTAGCGTCGGCTGCGAGCATCGTAACGCGGATGAAAGTCTGGCGCGGCTTCCTTAATCTCTTGGACAGCAATGTCGGCGGGCAGAACCGCGTTCAACGCCCGGTGCAGATCACCCAGTCCATGCCGCCAAGCCGTATCAAAAGCAATGACCTGCCCCGCCGCGTGCACTCCGGCGTCAGTGCGACCTGCCGCCAGGATGGTGATCCTCTCCTGGGCCACCTGCGCCAGCGCCGCTTCCAATGCCGCCTGAACGGATGGGGCGTTAGCCTGACGTTGGAACCCACTGTAGTCCGTCCCGTCATAGGCAATGATCGCCCGTGCCCGCATCGTCGCGCCTACCTACCTCCTGCTACGGCAGAGCAGATATGTAAACCTGCCCTACTCTTCAACCAACTCCAACAGGACCATGGGCGCGCCGTCGCCCTTACGCGGTCCCAACTTGTAGATGCGGGTGTAGCCGCCGAGCCTGTTCATATAACGCGGCGCGATTTCTCCAAACAACTTCTCTAGAATATCCACCCTTGTGCCGTCAGGCTCCGTCATCCACCGATTCAGGCGACCGGCTGCCAGCCGGCGGGTGTGGACACTTCGACTCGGATCCTCCCCCTCAGCCGCCAGACCCCGCTTCGCCAGCGTGATCAGTTTCTCCGCCTGCCCGCGGATCGCCTTGGCCTTCGCCTCAGTCGTCTCAATGCGCTCATGATGGAACAACGCCGTCACGAGACTGCGGCGCAAAGCCGTGCGGTGACCGCTGGAACGATTCAGTTTCTTCCCTGCGACGTGATGTCGCATCTACACACCTCCACTCTCCCCTGCACCCTCCTCCAGAAAGCCATGCTCCCGGAGGCACGCTCTTAATTCAGATAGCGATTTCTCTCCAAAGTTACGGATTGTCAACAACGCATCTTCTCCCCGCGCCAGCATCTCCAGCACTTCACCCACGCTAGTGATGCCAGTGCGTCTGAGAGAATTGAACACACGCACACTCAGATCAAGTTGCTCGATAGGAATCTCGTAGACCCTGCCAGGAAGACCAGCCTCTTCCTCAACCGATTCAATCTCCTCTTCCAGAGTGAGGCCAGCGATCAGCCGCAGGTGCGTCACCAGGATATGGGCTGCCTCCCTAAGCGCATCTAGGGGTGCAATCCGCCCATCGCTCCAGATCTCCAACGTCAGGCGGTCATAGTTGGTCATCTGGCCCACCCGCGCCCGATCCACATCGAACGCGACGCGGCGAATGGGGCTGAATATGGCATCCACGGGCAGTTCGCCGATGGGCATCCGGCCACGTCCCACGGCCGGCAGGTAACCCCGACCCTGTTCAACCGTGAGCTCAACATCGAGATGCACATCATTGTCATTCATAGTAAAGAGATAGAGATCCGGGTTCAAAATTTCGATCTCCGGCGGGGCCTGGATATCGCCGGCAGTTACCGTGCCCTCGCTTCGCACTTGAAGCGACATGCACATCGGCTCCTGACTGTCCATCCTCAGGCACAGTTGTTTGACCTGCAGTACAAACTGCACCACGTCCTCCCGCACACCTGGGATAACAGAGAACTCGTGTGCAATATCGGAAAGGCGGATCGAAGTCACCGCCGTGCCAGGCAGCGAGGAGAGCAACACCCGTCGAAGCGCATTGCCCAACGTGATCCCAAAACCACTCTCCAGCGGGCCGATTACAAATCGGCCATAGGTCTGGGAGACCGCATCCGTCTCAATTTTCGGCAGTACTGGAACTGACAACCATCGCCTCCCATGTTCGACTAGCCTCCGGCCTGCGTAAAAAGGACACCGCGAAGCGAAACAGGGCAAAGAACAGGCCAAAGCGAGCCGTTCGATACATCCCTACCTAGCGCGAATAGTACTCCACAATCAGATGCTCGTTCAACTTCGTCTCAATGTCATCTCGCGCAGGCACCTTCAACACTCGAGCCATCATCGTTTTCGCATCCAGGCTCAGCCAGTTTGGCACCGCTCCTTCATCCAATCGCTCGGCGCGCTCCTTAAAGTACGTGCGCTTACGACTCCCATCCCGCACCGTGATCGCATCCTGCGGGCGGACAATGTAAGACGAGATATTAGTGCGGCGACCGTTGACGACAAAGTGGCCATGCCCCACCAACTGGCGCGCTTGTGCCCGTGAGTCGGCAAACCCCAACCGGTAGACAACGTTATCAAGCCGGCTCTCCAGCAGTGTGAGTAGATTCTCACCAGTGAGGCCCGGCCGACGCTCCGCCTCACGGAAGTAGCGCCGGAACTGACGCTCCAGCACCCCGTAGACGCGCCGCGCCTTCTGCTTCGCACGCAACTGACGCGAGTAGTCAGATGGGCGGCGACGGCGGAAGCGGGCTAGCCGACCATGTTCACCCGGTGGATAGCCACGATCTCGCTCAAACGGGCACTTGGGCGAAAGACAACGATCCCCCTTCAAAAACAGTTTTTCCCCTTCACGGCGACACAGTTTACAAACCGGACCGGTATATCTGGCCATACTCTTACTCCTAAACGTCTACCCGCTTACCATCTGCCGTAACCCTTGAATTACATCCGGCGCTTCTTGGGTGGGCGACAGCCGTTATGCGGAAACGGGGTCACATCGGTGATAGAGCGCACCTTCAGGCCGGCAGCCTGAATGGAACGGATCGCCGCTTCTCGTCCAGGGCCGGGCCCCTTGATATAGACGTCCACCTCAATCATCCCGTTGTCTATAGCATCTCTGGCTGCTCTTCGAGCAGCCTGCCCGGCTGCGAAGGGTGTGCTCTTGCGTGACCCCCTAAACCCAACCATCCCTCCACTGGACCAGTTGATGACGCTCCCTTGCAGATCCGTCACCGTCACGATTGTGTTATTGAAAGTGGCATGAATGTGGGCCTGTCCACGCGGCACATTCCTCTTCACACGGCGTCCCCCTCGGCGCCGGCCCGTCTGTTTACTTTGCGCCATTACCCCTCCCGCGTCTAATCTATAACTACTTCTTCTTCATCCCACGCCGCCGTCCACGGCCAGGCACCGTCTTCTTGGGGCCACGCTTGGTGCGAGCGTTCGTCCGCGTACGTTGACCGTGCACGGGCAGATTGCGGCGGTGACGCAGCCCCCGATAGCATCCAATATCTATCATGCGTCTGATGTTCATCTGCACTCCGCGCCGCAAATCACCCTCAACCTGATACTCGCGGTCAATAACCTCGCGCAACGCAGCGACCTCCGAATCCGTCAGGTCCTTGACCCGCGTATCGTGATTTACTCCGGCCTGGCGCAGAATCTCATTGCTCAAACTGCGCCCAATGCCATAGATATACGTCAGACCGATTTCTACCCGCTTGTTCCGTGGTAGGTCCACCCCTGCAATACGTGCCATACTTCCCTCCGGTCAGAAATCCCAATGCTATAACCTCAGCCTTTGGGATTAGAACTCATCCCTGGCGCTGCTTATGTTTCGGGTTGTCGCAAATCACTCGTACCACGCCGCGCCGCCGAACAATCTTGCACTTTGGACAACGCCGCTTTACTGATGCCGAAACCTTCATCTCACGCCTCCCACCCTACTCGTTTACTTACCCACCCACTACCCGCCTACAAACGTGTCAGAATCTCCGCCTCACCGTCCGTGACGACGATGGAATGCTCAAAATGGGCCGTCAATCTCCCATCGCACGAAACCACAGTCCAGTGATCATCCAGCACCTTCACACAATTGTCGCCGGCCAACACCATCGGCTCCAACGCCACGGTCATCCCTCTGCGCAAGCGCACACCCTTTCCCGGTTGGCCAAAGTTAGGCACCTGTGGGTCCTCGTGCATCTTCCGCCCAATGCCGTGACCAGTGTACTCCCGTACAACGTTGTATCCGCGACTCTCCACGTAAGATTGGATGGCGGCGGAGATGTCGCCGGAACGGTTGCCCACCCTGGCAGCGGCGATCCCTGCGTGGAGCGCGCCTTCAGTCACCTCCAGCAGCCTCGGTGCTCCCTGGCCAATCTGTCCCACCGGCAACGTGATCGCCGCATCACCGTGGTAACCATCCAGTATAGCCCCAACATCTATGCTGATAATGTCCCCTTCTTGCAATACGCGCGGGCCAGGAATACCGTGCACCAGTTCCTCGTTCACAGAGGCACAAATGCTAGCCGGGAAAGGATGAGCGTTGCCGGGCGGGTACCCTTTGAACGACGGAATGGCATTGTGCTTGCGGATCACCGCATCTGCCAACTCTTCCAGTTCCGCCGTCGTCACGCCCGGCGCGACCCGTTCCCGCATCACCTCCAGCACCTCGGCCACGATCCTGCCGGCCCGGCGCATCTTATTGATCTCGACTGCAGATTTCAGAGTGACCAATGATCGCTTCCTAACCACTTCTACGCCGCCAAATGCCGGGCGTGGGAACTCGTCAGCATTTCCGGATAGGTACTAAGCCCTATTTGATGAACCCTTCGTAATGACGCATCAAGAGCTGGGCCTCAAACTGGCGCATCGTATCCAGCACCACGCCGACCACGATCAAGAGGCCCGAAGAGGTAATGAGCAACACCTGTGTTTGCAAGAACAGGTCCACGACATAAGGCAACACTGCCACACCGCCCAGGAAGACCGCCCCCACCAGCGTGATGCGGCGGTAGACAAAGTTGATATAACTAGCCGTCTTCTTACCCGGCCGGATCCCTGGAATAAAACCTCCCTGTCGTTTCAACGCGCCCGGCAAGTCCTGCTGCTGGACCATCATGTCGGTATAAAAATAGGTGAAACCTACAACCGCCAGGAAAAAGAGCGGGCCGTACCACGGACTCTGTCCGCCAAAGAAATTCACCACTTTCCCGGCAAACTGGGATACCGCAACACTTTCACTGCCCACAAAGAACTGTGCAGCCACCGCCGGGAAGGCAAGAATAGCCTGGGCAAAAATCAGCGGGATCATCCCGGCCGTGTTGACCCGCAACGGGATGTGGGTGCTTCCACCAGAGTACATCTTGATGCCTCGCACCCGCTTACCGTATTGCACCGGGACACGTCGTTCTCCCTCCTGCACCACTACAATCACGAACATCGTGATGGCCATGATAGCCAGGAAGATGCCCAGCATCAACACGCCCATCCCCACACCGCCCCCCTCCATCACCTGAGCCTGGGACCAGACGCGCACTATGTTCTGGGGCACACCGGCCACGATGCCGCCGAAGATGATCAGCGAAAGCCCGTTACCGACGCCCTGCTCGGTGATCAGTTCCCCCAGCCAGATGGCGAACATCGTGCCAGCCGTCATCGCCACTAACACCGCAATGGTAGGCAGGACATTCTCCAGCGGGCTGAAACCAAAGCGCGGCAAAACGGGAGAGGACCCCAAACGGTTGAAGCCCTGAGCCTGCGCAAAAGCCTGCAGCAACCCCAGCGGGATGGCTATGTAATACGTCCACTGATTCATCTTGCGCCGGCCTGCCTCTCCCTCCTCGGCCAGCCGCTCCAACTTTGGGATGATCGGCTGCAACAACTGCATGACAATGGTAGCAGTAATGTACGGAGAGACACCGTTCGCCATAACCGAAAAATTAGCCACCGCCCCGCCAGAGAGCATATTAAGAACATTAAATAACTGACTGGCGCCGCCGGTGCCCGTCATCAGTTGCTGCAGAGCCTCCCGATCGACACCCGGCACCGGCACGTGCGCCGCCAGCCGGTAGACAATGAGAATCAGCAGCGTATACAACAACTTGCGCCGCAAATCGGGCAAGGACATGGCATTCCGCAGAGCCTGAATCATCGCCGCACTCCTAATCCATTACCGTCCAAATCCACCGTCGTCCTGCAATCCGCGTTCTACCGCGTCCGATAGCCACCCCGCTGCCAGGACAATTCCTCCACCACTCCCCCAGCCGCCTCAATCTTGGCCCGTGCACTGGCTGAAAAGCGGTGCGCCATCACCGTGAGTGGGTGCTTCAGTTCTCCACATCCCAGAACAACCACCAACTCATCCACACGCTTGATAATGCCCGCCTCGACCAGAGCCTCCGGCGTGACCTCGGCCCCCTCCTGGAACCCCGCGAGCCGTTCCAAGTTTACCGGCGTGAACCGGACACGCCACGGATCGCGAAAGCCTACCCCCCGCAAAAACGGGAGTTTCCGCACAAGGGGCAACTGACCACCCTCAAAGTAAAGCGGCAGGCTGCCACCGCTACGAGATTTCTGGCCTTTCGTACCACGACCAGCCGTCTTGCCCCGCCCAGCAGCAATACCCCGTCCCACGCGCCTACGCTTCTTCGCTGCCCCTTCTGCAGGCTTCAGCTCATACAACTTCACCGCTCACCCCCTACAACCAACCAACTAACTAACTTCCTCCACCATCACCAGGTGCTCCACCTTGGCAATCATCCCCCGGATGACCGGCGTATCCTTCTGCTCCACCGTCTGATGCATCCGCCGTAGGCCCAACGCCCGTACCGTCCGTTTCTGCCGGTACGAATATCCAATCGGGCTCTTAGTCAACGTGACGCGCAACACCTTCTCCCCGCTCCCCCGCTTCCTGCCTCCCGCTTCCTGTTTTCTGCTTCCTCTCATCTCCCCCGTCTCCAGAACGGCATAACCGTGACCTCAGGTACACCGCGCTCGCGGGCCACATCCTCCGCACGACGCAGTTGCATCAAGCCATCCATCGTTGCCCACACCACGTTATGAACGTTAGAATTGCCCAACGACTTAGTCAGCACATCGCGCACGCCGACAGTCTCCAACACGGCGCGTACACCGCCCCCTGCAACCACGCCTGTCCCGGGCGCAGCCGGCTTAAGGAGCACCTTCGCGCCGCCGCACCGCCCGACCACCTCGTGTGGAATCGTAGTCTGTACCAACGCCATGGGCTGCATGTGGCGCCGTGCCCGTTCCGTCGCCTTACGAATCGCATCAGGCACACCACGCGCCTTGCCGACTCCTACTCCGACCTGACCACGATTGTCGCCCACTACCGCCACTACGCGGAAGTTAAAGCGACGCCCGCCCTTGACAACCTTCGCGACCCTCGTGATGTCCACGACACGCTCATCCAGTTCCTCTTGCCCTCTGCGATCTCGTGAGCCCCCTCTGGCCATTGTGCCTCCGTTGCGCCTTAAACCTTCGTCCTCAAAACTCGAGCCCACCCTTACGGGCTGCGTCCGCCAGAGCCTTTACCCGGCCGTGATATTTATACCCACCACGGTCGAAGACCACCTTCTTGATACCCTGACTCAATGCACGCTCCGCCAACACCTTGCCCACCACACGTGCTTGCTCAGTCTTCGTCAGTCCCTGAATCTGCGCTTCCACCTCTGAGTCAATGGTCGAAGCAGAGACCAGCGTATGCTCTTGGCCATCATCAATCACTTGAGCATAAATATGACGCAGGCTGCGAAAAACGTTCAATCGTGGCCGCTCTGGCGTCCCAACCACGCGCTTCCGTACACGTCTATGTCGCCGCAGACGGGCCACTCGACGATCAATCTCTGGCATATCTCTACCTCAATCCACCAACTAAGTTCTATAAGCCAACCTTGCCAGCCTTGCCGGCCTTGCGGCGAACGTACTCACCGACGTAACGAACCCCCTTGCCTTTATAAGGTTCCGGCGGCCGCCAAGCGCGAATCTCCGCTGCCACTCGCCCAACCAGTTCCTTGTCAATCCCACGCACCATAATCTGCTTTGAACGGGGCTCGACCTCGAACTGAATCCCCTCGGGCGGAACGATGTGCACAGAGTGGGAAAAGCCCAGGTATAGCACCAGACTCCCATCTCCCTGCAAGTCCACCCGATACCCTACGCCGTGGATCTCCAACTGCTTCTGGAAACCCTGCGTCACGCCAACCACCATATTATTCAGCAGCGCCCTGGTCAGACCGTGCAGCGCCCGATGTTGCCGCTGATCAGTTGGACGACGCACCTTCAACTGACCATCCTCCAACACAACCTTCATGTCCGGGTGGAACTCGCGGGAAAGGCTGCCTTTAGGCCCTATCACCGCCACCTGGATATCTTGAATCTCCACCCTCACCCCCTCGGGTAGAGAAATGGGCATACGACCAATCCGTGACACTACCTGCCTCCCTCAACACCTACCACACGTAGCACAGCACTTCACCGCCCACACCAAGACGGCGGGCTTGCTGTCCCGTCAACACCCCTTTGGGCGTCGAGAGAACAGTGATACCCATACCGCTTCGCACCCATGGTATCTCCAACGTGCGTGCATAGACACGACATCCCGGCTTGCTCACGCGCTTCAGTCCCGTGATGACTGGGCGGCGCTCCCTCCTCTCGCCCACATACTTAAGCCGGATCACCAGTTGGGGTTGCGGGCGCTCATCCGTCACGTAATAATCACTGATGAATCCTTCATCTTTTAGTATCTTGACAATCGCCACCTTGATCTTAGACAAAGGCATACGCACACCGGGACGTCCCGCCATCACGGCATTGCGGACGCGCGTCAACATATCGGCTATTGGATCAGACATCGTCATTAAACAAGACCTCTCTTCCGCTTGCTCACCAACTCGACTTCACCACACCGGGGATCTCTCCCCTCAAGGCCAACTCCCGGAAGCAAATACGACACATTTGGAAGCGCCGTATGTAGCCCCGCGGCCGGCCACACCGCTTACAGCGGTTCCGCACCTGCACCTTATACTTGCGCCGCGCCTCTCGGATCGGTAGACACTTTCTCGCCATGCTAACTTCTCCCGTCCAGACTACTGGCCTCGGCGGCGGAACGGCATCCCTAACAACTCCAGCAGCCGTCGTCCCTGTTCATCCGTGCGGGCCGTAGTAACGATACTGATCTCCATGCCACGTATCTTGTCAATCGAGTCGTAGTTCACTTCAGGGAACATCAGTTGCTCACGCAACCCCAGCGTGAAGTTTCCATGCCCATCGAAGATGTCGGAGACACCACGAAAGTCACGCTGACGCGCCAACGCTACATTGCACAACCGGTCTAGAAACGCCCACATGCGCTCCCCTCGTAGCGTCACTTTGACGCCGACGGCACGGCCTTCTCGCAGCTTGAAAGCCGCGATGGATTTGCGCGCCCGAGTGACCACGGGCTGCTGCCCGGTGATCGTCGTAATGTCCTGCACCGTGTGGTCCAGCGCCTTGGCGTCCTCCAGTGCCTCACCCACACCCACGTTGACTACAACCTTCCGCAGGCGCGGCACCTCCATAATGTTCCGGTACCCGAACTCCTCCATAAGCGAGGGCCGGACCTCTTCGCGATAAAGCTTCTGCAAACGCTGCATCAATTTTTGCCTTCCTACCCTCAACTATTAGTCAATCGCCTCGCCGCACTTCCTGCACACCCGCACTTTGCGCCCATCCTGCACCGCAAACCCCACGCGGGTGGACCGATCACACTGTGGACACACCAGCATAACATTAGAGATGTGAATCGGGGCCTCGAGCTCGATGACGCCAGCCTTGACCTCGCCACGCTTGGTGCGAACAGGACGCTGGTGCTTCTTGATAACGTTGATCCCAGAAACAAGAACCCGCCCCGCTTTCGGAAAGACCTGCTGAACCGTGCCCCGTACCCCCCGGTCGTTACCAGAAATCACTTCTACTGTATCACCCTCTTTGACTCGGTTGCTCACTCTGCATACTCCTGTCAGTCGCCGCTCTACAATACCTCAGGAGCCAGCGAGACAATCTTCATAAAACCCTTCTCCCGCAACTCACGGGCCACCGGCCCGAAGATGCGCGAGCCTTTCGGATTCTGGCTTGCTTCATCCAGGAGCACCACCGCGTTGTCGTCGAACCGGATACCGGAGCCATCAGGGCGGCGGTACTCCTTCGCCGTGCGCACAATCACGGCCCGCACGATCTCCCCCTTCTTCACTTGCGCTGTCGGGGTAGCCTGCTTCACCGTCGCCACGACGATGTCGCCCACGCCGCCGTACCGCCGTCTGGAGCCGCCCAACACCCGGATGACGAGAATTTCCCGCGCCCCGGTGTTATCGGCCACCCGCAGGCGGCTCTCCTGCTGGATCATCGTTCAACCTCCGCCACTCCGCCTTCGGCCTGCTTCAGTATCCGTTCCACGACCCAGCGCTTCTCACGGCTCAGCGGGCGGGATTCGACAATGCGCACCAAATCACCAACGTGACAGCGATTCCATTCGTCATGAGCCTTGTACTTCTTCGCCCGGCGCAGCACCTTGCCGTATCGCGGGTGGCGCACCAGGCGCTCGACCCGCACTACTACAGTCTTATCCATCTTATCACTCATTACGCGACCAACCAACTGTTTCCTTGTAGAAACGTGTCGTCCTCTCACTGTGCCTCGCCTCCCCCCGCCAACTCAGCACTCAACTCGCGCTCGCGCAGGACTGTCTTCATCCGGGCGACGTCACGCTTCACAGCACTGATCCGGCTGTGATCTTCTAGACGCCCCATAGCCAACTCACGGCGCAGAGCGAAGATCTCCCGGTAGGTCTCCTCTAGTCGCCTTTGCAACTCTTCCGTAGTCCAGATCCGAATCTCCCGTGCCTGCATCCCACTCCTACCTCCCCACAGAGATATCTTCACGCTTTACAAATTGGCACTTGATGGGCAACTTATAGGCCGCTAAACGCATCGCCTCGCGTGCCATCTCTTCAGACACACCGCTCAGTTCGAACATAATGCGGCCCGGCTTGACCACGGCCACCCAATGATCCACTGCCCCCTTACCCTTGCCCATGCGCGTCTCGGCCGGCTTGGCCGTGACCGGCTTATCAGGGAAGATACGAATCCAGTACTTCCCACGCCGTCGCACATGACGCACGATTGCCCGTCGCGCTGCCTCAATCTGACGCGCCGTGACCCACGCTGGCTCCAGGGCTTGTAATCCGTACTCCCCGAATGCGACCTCAGTCCCGCGCGTAGCCTTGCCCTTCATCCGGCCGCGCATCTGTTTGCGATACTTCACCCGCTTTGGCATCAACATCGTCGTGCCACCTCTCTAAACCCCTCCCCGAAGCAGGAAAGGGAATCTGCCAGCCCCTTGTGCACCTAGGTGATAAAGGGCTCTGCCCCTTCCCTCGCCTCAGGCAACACCTCGCCTTTGTAGATCCACACCTTCACCCCGATACGGCCATAACTTGTGAGCGCCTCTTCCTGAGCATAATCAATGTCGGCGCGCAAGGTATGCAATGGCACTCGCCCATCGCGCTGCCATGCCTTACGCGCCATTTCAGCCCCAGACAGACGTCCCTTGCACGCAACCCTAATACCCTGCGCACCGGCGCGCATCGCTGCCTGCACTGCCCGCTTCATCGCCCGACCGTGAGAAATGCGCCGCTCCAATTGGGCTATGATATTCTCCGCCACCAACTTGGCGTCTAGTTCAGGCCGCTCTATCTCTTGCACATCCACGGAGACCCGCTTGCCGGTCATCTCCTCCAGTTCCTTACGCAGCATCTTGACCGAGGCACCTTTGCGCCCGATGACGATGCCAGGCCTTGCTGTCCAGATCGTTACCGAAACCTGTTTCGGGAAACGTTCGATCTCAACCAGAGAAATACCCGCGCGCCTAAGAGTGTCCTCAATGAGCCGGCGAATTCTCAGATCTTCGTGCAGCAGGTTGGCGTAATCATCGCCCTCCGCGTACCAGCGTGCTTTCCAATCCCTGATTACTCCGATCCTGAAGCCATAGGGGTGAACCTTGCGTCCCAAGCCACTCCTCCTTAACTCAACCGCTAGCCATCGTTATCCTAACTGCTAATCCAACCGCTGACCGCTAATATCCTCCAGCACCACCGTAATGTGCGAGGAACGTTTACGGATTGGCCGCCAGCGACCACGTCCGCCAAAGCGCGATCGCAGGCCCTTTCCGGGCATCACACCAGGCCCATCATCGGCCACTATATGTGCCACGTACAGACCGTCACGCGGTATTCCGAAATTCTCCTCCGCGTTCGCGATGGCAGAACGGATCAGTTTAGAGACCGGACGCGCCGCTGCGTGGGGCAGAAAATCCAACACCGTCAATGCCTCGTCAGCGTGCAACCCACGTACTTGGTTAATCACTCGCCGGACTTTACGTGCCGGCATCGGCACGTGCTTTGCCCGGGCCAGTACCTCCGTGCTCATTCCTCATTCCCTCCTCACTGCACCCGGCCTTTTCTCTCTCTGACAATGTGCCCTCGGAAAGTACGGGTGGGAGCAAACTCACCCAACTTATGCCCCACCATATCCTCCGTGACATAAATCGGTACATGCCGCCGGCCATCGTGAACGGCAATGGTATGCCCGATCATGTGTGGAAAAATCGTCGAAGCCCGAGACCAGGTACGGATCAATCGCTTTTCACCCATCTGATTCATGCGCTCAATCTTCTTCAATAACTTCGGATCTACATACGGTATCGGTCTCTTTAGTGGCGATCGTGACATTACCTGTGCCTCCCCGCTCCTCAATCACCTGAACTCTATCGCCGCCGCTTGCCACGCCGGCGCACGATGTACTTACTGGTAGCCTTGTTGCGTCGTGTCTTCTTACCTAGAGTCTTCTTCCCCCAGGGTGACTTGGGGCTCGGCATACCAATCGGCGACCTACCCTCGCCGCCGCCATGAGGATGATCGCGAGGCGACATAGCCGAGCCACGCACCGCTGGACGCCATCCCAGCCAGCGCCTCCGGCCAGCCTTGCCCAACTTGATGTTGCCGTGGTCCACGTTGCCCACTTGACCTATGGTGGCCATGCAATCCTTGCGCACCAACCTCATCTCGCCGCTGGGGAGACGCAACGTTACGTAGTCACCCTCCTTAGCCAGCACTTGTGCCGACGTACCGGCCGAGCGCACCATCTGCCCTCCCCGTCCCGGGTACAACTCGATGTTATGCACCAGCGTGCCGAGTGGGATACGTGCAAGTGGGAGCGCGTTCCCCACACGGACCTCCGCATCCTCCCCGCTCATCACCGTGTCGCCCACCTGCAACCCCAGTGGCGCGATGACATACCGCTTCTCGCCGTCATCGTAGACCAGCAACGCGATTCGTGCCGAGCGATTGGGATCATACTCGATGCTACTCACTCGCGCCGAAATGCCCACCTTATCGCGCTTGAAATCAATCAACCGGTATCGTCGCTTGTGCCCACCACCCCGATGGCGCACCGTGATACGTCCCTGCACGTTACGGCCAGCCCGTTTGCGCAATGGGCGCAGCA
Source organism: Anaerolineae bacterium (assembly GCA_030612185.1). The sequence continues at coordinate 1,078 of JAUWOI010000009.1, read as the reverse complement.
GGCTGCGCTCCGGTTCCGTGCGCGTGACCTCCTCAAAAGTCGAACCGGTCATCCCCCGCCGGCCGGGTGAGGTGGGCTTATACGTCTTTATCGCCATACTTACACCCCCTCAAACACATCCAGCCGCTGATCCTCTGCCAGAGTGACCACAGCCTTCTTCCACGGCGGGCGGCGCACCATCCGGCGGCGTCCGCGCCGTTTGGTAGCCTTGGCCGGCATGTTCATCATATTGACCGTCACAACGTCCACCCCAAAAATAGCCTCTATCGCCCGCTTCACCTCGATCTTGTTCACACGCCGATCTACCTCAAAGGAGTACTGCCTTAACTCCGAGGCCTGATAGCGCGTCTTCTCCGTATCAATCGGCCGGATGATAACTTTGTAGGGATTCATCGTTCACCTATCCCAAAATGTCCTCGACCACTTGCAACGCGCCCAGCGGCATCAACACGTGATCATATTCCAACAAGTCACGGACGTTGAGGTAACTGGCTCGCAACGTCTTCACCTGCGGCAGGTTACGCGCCGACCTCTCCACCGTTTCATTCCGCTCCGGCAGCAAGATCAGCACACGCCGATCCAGTCCCAGACTCCTCAACACTGCCAGCATCTCCTTGGTCTTGGGCGCTTCCATTTCCAACGCGTCCAGCACGACAATCTGATCCTCTGTCGCCTTAACCGATAGCGCCGAGCATAGCGCTGCACGTCGCATCTTACGCGGCATCTTCTTGGTGTACTTGCGTGGCCTCGGCCCATGTGCAACCCCACCGCCGACGAACAGGTTGGCGTTACGACTGCCGTGGCGTGCTCTCCCGGTACCTTTCTGCCGATACCACTTGGCCTTAGTGCGATTCACCTCGCCACGCGATTTCGTCTTGTGTGTCCCCAGGTGAGCATTCGCCAACTGACGCACCAATGCCTGATGCATCAACGGCACATTGACTGGGACCTCGAAGATGTCGGAGCGCAGTTCAACCTCACCGACCTTTTCTCCCCTGGCATTGTACATCGGAATATCCATGGCCCTCCTCACAGGCCCCCTCATAGCCCCCGTCGCCTCGCCAACTCTCTTGACTTA
>JAUWOI010000278.1 GCA_030612185.1 Anaerolineae bacterium | reverse complement strand
CACCACTGCCACCCCCAGTCCCCAAGCCCGGCTACGGCGTGCAGGTGCACCTCTTCGCTGGCGATATGGCGGAGCCCCTACGCTGGGCACAAGGGCTGGGCGTGGGGTGGGTCAAGCAGCAGGTAGAGTGGCACACTATCGAGCACGGACCGGACAACTTCGATTGGGTACTCCTGGACCGTGCGGTGGAGGCGTGCAACGGATTCGGCTTCAAGTTGCTGCTCGGCGTGACCCACGCCCCCGACTGGACCCGCGCCTCCGAACTGGAAAGCGGCCCCCCGGCCAACTATGCCGAGTTTGGTCGTTTTATGGGGCAACTGGCGACCCGCTACCGGGGCCGCGTGGTGGCCTACGAACTATGGAACGAGCCCAACCTGGCCCGTGAGTGGCGGGGCGATACCCTCGACCCGGCCCGCTTCGTCGCGTTGGTGGCCGAGGGAGCCACGGCTGTGCGAGCCGCCGACCCGGACGCATTGGTCATCAGCGGCGCGCCGGCCGTCACCGGCATCAACGACGGCGTGGAGGCAATTGACGACCGCGTCTTCCTGCGCGGGATGTACGAGGCTGGCATCGCCCAGTGGGTAGATGGCATTGGCGCTCACCCCTACGGCTTCGCCAACCCGCCCGACGAGAGTTGGCAGATCCCCACGCACGTCGCCTCCAGCCACAACAGCCATCCCAGTTTTTTCTTCCGCGACACACTGGAGGACTACCACGCCCTTATGCTCGCCTATGGCGACACAGGGCATCAGATCTGGGTCACGGAGTTCGGCTGGTCGTCAACCGACAAGATGGGGCAGATGGACACAACGGGCTGGGAGTACGGACGCGAGGTCAGCGAGGCCCAGCAGGCGGACTACGTCGTGCGCGCTTTTTGGATGGGGGACGAACGGCCCTGGGTGGGGCCGATGTTCCTGTGGAACCTGAACCTGGCGGCTATCTGGGGCTCAGGAAACCCGGTCTCGGCCTACGGTCTGCTGCGGCCCGACAGCTCCTACCGTCCGGCCTACATCGCCCTGCGCTTGGCGGAGCCAAGTAACGAGTAGCAAGAGATGGCCCTTATCTCTCTGCCACGAATTACACGAATTTCACTAATTTGTCTCTTCTTCGTGCCAGTGCGTGAAATTCGGGGCGGAGGTCACTTGACCATCCGTTTCTGTTGGAGAGAGTCGGCTCCGAAGTTGATAAGGATCGCCAGACGAAAGCCCGTGGCAGTTAAGTAATTGATCGCCTGGGCCTCGTGCTTGGGGTGCAGCGTTGAGACCGCCTTAATCTCCAAGATGATTCTACCCTCAATCACAAAATCGGCTACGTACTCGCCCACCAGTATCCCTTTATAATACACGGGCAGGCGCTTGAACTGCTCGAAGTGGATGTTGCGCAAGGTCAATTCGTGGGCCAGGGCGGCTTGATAGACTGCTTCCAAGAACCCTGGGCCAAGAATACGATGAACTTCCATGGCAGCACCGACAATAGCGTAGGAAAGTTCCTTGTAGAGAATCTTTGCCACAAGACAACTCCTTGTTCTTTGCGACGAATGCGAATTTCAGTGATCTATCTTCGTGCTAATTCGTGGAATTCGTGGCTGGCTTATGACGCTCTTCCAAGTTCTGTATGCACCCCTTTCGCAAAACTCACGGCTGTGGAGTGGGTGTGGGGATGGGTGTGGGTGTGGGTGTGGGCGGCACGTAGCCTTCCTCCGCCTGGGGCGGCAACGGAGAGAGAGGCAGGCCGTAGTAAGCCTCTACCACCTGGCGCAACAATGGCGCGGCCACCGTCGAGCCCTCGCCCGCGTTCTCCACCAGTGCGACGATGGCGATCTCGGGATTGTCGGCTGGGGCATAGGCGGCAAACCAGGAATGGGGCTCCGTGTCCGGCTCGCCGACCTCGGCGGTGCCGGTCTTACCGGCGACGGGGATGCTCAACCCGGCAAAGCGGTGAGGCGCTGTGCCGATGGACTTGGTAGTTACCCCCAGCAGCGCCTCCTGAATGTCTGCCAGGTGCTCTGGGCTGATCGGTAGTGTGCCGACAGCCTGAATCTGCGCCACCTGCTCGGGCTCTACGTCTCCGGCTGGACCGAAACGCTCAATGATGTAGGGACGGTAGAGCGTGCCGTCGTTCGCCACCGCCGCTAGCATGCGCGCCACCTGCAGCGGCGTCACCAGCAGGTAGCCCTGTCCGATGGAGATATTGATCGTGTCGCCCACCCACCAGGGCTCGCCGCGGACATTCGCCTTCCACTCTGGGTCGGGCATCAGTCCGCCCTCTTCAAACACTCCTTCCAGTCCGGTCGGCTCGCCGAAACCGAAGCCCCGGCCGAATCGGGGGAGCACGTCCTGCCCCACCTCGTCGAGTGTCTGCCCCACGGAGTAAAACGTGACGTCGCAGGAAGCAGTCAGACCATCTTTCAGGCTGATGTCGCCGTGCCCGTCCTCTTTCCAGCAACCCTTGCGGGCCGCCGGTCCCAGCCCCTCCCAGTAACCGGGGCAATAGAAGAACGTATTGTCTGGATCCATCCCCGCCTCCTCCATCGCCGCCGCCATAGTGACAATCTTGAAGACAGAGGCTAAGGGATAGGTACCCTGGGTGGCGCGGTTAAAGAGCGGGTGGCGGGGGTCGGCCAGAATCTGGGAGCGACCCACAGCGCCGGCCAGCCCTACGAAAACATTGGGATCGAAGCCGGGGCCGCTGGCCAACGCCAGCACCGCGCCGGTGTGCACGTCGAGCACGACGATAGCACCCTTGCGACCACCCAGAATCTGCTGCACCTGCTTCTGGAAGTCGCGGTCGAAGGTGGTATAGATGGCGCGGCCGGGTACGACCGGCCGCTCCGCAACCGTGGCGATCCTTTCCCCCGCCGAGGTAACGACGGTGAGCACACCGCCGTGCTGGCCGGCCAGGACCTCCTCTCCCCAGGCCTCCAGCCCCGATACGCCCACCCACTCATCGCCCCGGTAACCCTGGGCGCGGTAGGCTTCCAATTGCTCGGCGGGCACAGGGGCCACCCAGCCGACGACGTGGGGCGCGGCGCCGCTGTGGGGATAGGTGCGCCCATCCTTCTCATCCCGGTAAATGCCGGCTATGGAGAACAACATGTCGTTGTGGTCCACGCTGACCTCGGCGGAGATGTCGGCGACGGGCACTTTCCAGTCGGCTGGGACAGTGGCGTACCGGCCGCGTATCTCATCCGGGGTGAGCCCTGTGACCAGCGCCAGCGCCGCCAGGAGAGCGTCCTCGTCTTCAATCTGGCCGGGGATGACGCCGATGGTGACGATCGTGCCCTCGGTCGCCAGGCCTAATCCGGCACGATCGTAAATATTGGCGCGGACGGGAATGGTGTACTCCATCCGAAAATAACGCCCGCCCTCCAGTTGTGGCCAGATGAGTCCTTCATCCCAATCCACCCACCACTGCTCCTCGTGCAGGCTGAGAGACATGACCGCGTCGGTGACCAACGTGCCGACCAGCGCCGTGTCTAACGCCAGGTGGAATGAGACGTAGGCCCGATCACCCTCCCGCAAGGCAGACTGGAGGCGCGTGGTGACGGTCAGGACGGTGGCGGTGGCAAGCGCGTTCTGGTAGCGTTGAGCGAAACTCTCGGCGTCAATCGCGGCCTGGCTGTCCGGGGAGAGGCGGGCATACATCGTCGCGTAGTCGCCCGCACCCCAGGCAGAAAGGTACGTATCGGCGGCCGCGTCGGGAGAGAACGGCAGCGGGGTGGGAGTGGCGGTAGGAGCAGGAACGGAAGTAGGAATGACGGGAGCAGCGGTTGGAGTACTGCTGCAGCCCACCAATAGAAGCATCACTAGAATTGCGAATAACGAATAACGAATAACGAATTGCGAATTTGGCATCTGAAATCTGCTATTTGTCATTGTTCATTGGCCATTCAGCGTGGTTGCGTAGACTGTGCAGCGGTGGCCAGTGTGAGATTGGCAGGCAGCGGAAACATCGCAGGGTGGCTCTACCCCCCAGGCGTGCAGGCAGCGGGTGAGGTGGCAGAGGGGCAGCCCCACCACGTTAGCGTAGCAACCCTGCAACGCGGCAACGGGGTGAAACCCGGGATGCTGAACGGCATAAGCACCGGCCTTGTCCAGGGGGTCACCGCTGGCGACGTAAGCGGCGATCTCAGCGTCGGTGTAGGCGCGCATCGTCACCCGGGTCCCGGCCACATCGGTCAACGCGCGGCCGGTGGCGGGCTCCAGCAGGGTAACACCGCTGTAGACGGTATGGGATCGCCCGCGCAAGCGGTGCAGCATTGAGGTCGCCTCGGTCGCGTCGCGCGGCTTTCCCAGAATCTCGCCGTCCAGCGCAACGACAGTATCACAAGCAATGACGACAGTATCGAAATGAGTGACAACGGCCTTGGCCTTGGCCCGGCCCAGCCGGACGACCAACTCAGCCGGGGATTCATCCGTCCGGGGAACCTCGGCCACGTTCGCCACGGCCACCTCGAAAGGCAGCCCCAGCAGCGCCAACAACTCGCGGCGGCGGGGGGAGGCGGAAGCGAGGAGCAGATTCGTCATCCTTCCAACCTTGACAGGCAAGATATATTGGTTATACCAGTTCTCGGTGTAAAACGCTCTAAGTCCCCGTCACGGGGACGTCCCATGCTGCGAGTAATCATTTTTGACGTGACACAACCCCTACGTGACGCCCTCGTGGACGAGAGCTGGGAGCCTTGGAAAACAGTCTTGCATCTGAGTGACGACGACAATAGAGCCACGGCGTACACCGTGGCGCTATTGTAACACATACACTGGCATTGGAAAAGGTAGCGGTGACGTTCCAGAGTGTACGGCGCGAGACCCCTGATCCCTATCGCCAACACCTCTACCAACAGGCAATTCTGATCGCCATCCCAGGCAATGCCCTTTTGATGGCGACTCTGCTCAGGGGGAAACCAGCCCCCCCAGGCGACGCAGTTCCGCCAGCAGAGATTGCAGGGTGAACGCGCCTTTGTGCACCAGCCCCTGGACGTGCTCGTCGAGCAGTTTGCGTTGCCCTACAGTCACATCTATAGCAGTGAGCACGATGATCGGGACGCCCGCTGTTTCAGCATCGGCTCGAAGTTCTTCGAGCACCTCAAAGCCGCTCATTCCCGGCATCAGCAGGTCCAACAGGATTACATCGGGGTGCTCGCTGCGCGCCAGAGTTAACCCCTGCTTGCCGTTGCATGCCGCAAGCAAGGCGTAGTTCCCAGCCGACAACATCGCTCGCAGCAGCGGGACGAGGTCGGGGTCATCGTCCACGACCAACACCTTGACTTCTCGTTGCGTGGGTTTGGGTGTTGCCAGCCGGTTGAGCAGCCTTTGCAGGTCATTCCGCCCTATCGGTTTGACCAGGTAATCCACCGCTCCCAGGCTGAGCCCCAGCGCGCCATTCTCCAGCACCGAGATGATCAGCACCGGGATGTCTTTGGTCTGGGGGTCTGACTTAAGAGCACGCAGTACATCCCAGCCGTCTCGATCAGGGAGCATAACATCAAGAGTGATCAAGGCGGGTTTTAACTCACGAGCCCGATCCAGTACGCTCGCGCCGTCGTAATGTTGGACGGGTGTGTAGCCCTCCTGGCGCAGGTAGAAGGCCAGGAGGTTGCTGAACTGACGGCTATCCTCGACCACCAATACTATGCCGCTTGAAGGCAGTCTTACCTCGCTGGACACCTCTGGCTCTGCAGTGGGCGGGCCAGCCAGCGGGAGCAGGAATGAAAAGGTCGCCCCGCGCTCAGCCTCGCTCTCGACCCAGATGCGGCCGCTGTGCAATTCGATCAGCCACTTGCTGATGGCCAGCCCCAATCCAGTGCCGATCGTCTCCTGCTCCGGTGAGCCATCCGCCTGGCGGAACTCCTCAAAGATTATCTCCTGATCCTCGGGCTTGATGCCGATGCCGGTATCGGCCACAGAAAAGAGTATCGTGGCCTCGTCGGCCAGACGGCAGGAGAGCTCGATGCGCCCGCCTACGGGGGTGAACTTGTAACCATTGTTGAGCAAGTTGAGCAAGACCTGCTTGACCCGCAAGCGGTCGGCGGTGAGGGGCGGCAGGCCGCCGGCCTGTTCTACCTTCAGCACCTGCGACGTCTTCTCCATCAGCGGGCTGCTCGTCGGCTCCGCCTCCGCCAGCCACCCCGCCCCGTGACAGGT
>JAUWOI010000514.1 GCA_030612185.1 Anaerolineae bacterium | reverse complement strand
GTGGAGGGAGCCAGCCCCGCCAGCCTTTACCTCCCCCCCTATGGGGGGGACAGAGGGGGGGGCTGCCGGTTCTCAAGCGCATTGTCTCTGTCCTGCCCCCGTCGCCGACACGGCTCATCGTGCCCACAGTGGACGTGGCCCACAACCGGGCGGCAGTCGAGATCCAGCGCGGCTGCACCCGTGGCTGCCGCTTCTGCCACGCCGGGATGGTTGTGCGGCCGGTGCGGCAGCGGCCCGTGGAGGAGGTGCTGGAGGCGATCGAGGCTATCCTGCGCCAGACCGGCTTCGAGGAAGTGGGGCTCCTATCGCTCTCGTCGTCCGATTACTCCGGCATCGACAGGCTGGTGAAGGGTATTTTTGAGCGGTTCGGCGATGCGCATCTTTCCATCTCGCTGCCCGCGCTGCGGGCCGACAGTTTTTCGGTCACGCTGGCGAAGGCGATCGCGCGGGGACGGCGCACGGGGTTCACCTTCGCGCCGGAGGCGGCTACTGAGCGATTGCGCACCGTCATCAACAAGCCCATCTCCACCGCCCAGATGCTCGATGTGGCGCGGGAGGTGTTCGAACGCGGCTGGCGCACGATCAAGTTGTACTTTATGATTGGGTTGCCGGGGGAGCGGATGGACGACGTGCAGGCCATTGCCGACCTGGCGCGGGCGGTGCGGGCGGTAGGGCGGAAGGCGCATGGGCGACGGGCGCAGATCAATGTCAGTGTGAACACCTTTGTACCCAAGCCGCACACGCCGTTTCAGTGGGTGGGGTTGGAGCCGGCCCACTCCATCCGCGAGAAGCAGGCGCTCCTGCGCCGCGAACTGCGCGGGCGGGGGCTGAAGTTGAACTACGGCGACCCTAAGGCAACGTTGCTGGAGTCCGTGCTGGCGCGGGGCGACCGGCGGCTGGGCGCAGTGGTGCAGCGGGCCTGGGAACTGGGGGCACGCTTCGACGCCTGGGGTGAGCAACAGAACTTGGAGGCCTGGATGCGCGCATTCGCGGAGATGGGGCTTGATCCCGATTTCTACGCCCGGCGACAGCGTCCGCCCGACGAAACCTTCCCCTGGGAGGTCGTCAGCACGGGGGTGCGCAGAGAATTCCTGCTAGAGGAGTACCGGCGCAGCAAGCACGGGGAGACGCTGGCCGATTGCCGGGAGCGATGTCATGGCTGCGGCATACTCGGCGTTTATGGTGACATTTGGTCAGGGGAGTGGCTCTGCCCCCAACCCACGCAATCGTAGAAGAAACCAGGTTTTTTCCGAAAAACCTGGTTTCTGCCACACATTCAAACAAGGAGAAAACAAACGATGACAGACCTACGAATTGAGAAACTGGCCGACGTGCTAGTCAATTACTCGGTCGCTGTGCGGCCGGGTGATAAAGTGATAGTGCAGGGAGGCGCTCTAGCGGCGCCGCTGCTCAGGGCGGTCTACGCCAAAGTGCTGCAGGCGGGAGGACACCCGCTGATGTTGGCCTCCCTGCCCGGCACGGAGGAGTTGCTGTTTCGCTACGCTTCGGACGAGCAGTTGCAGCACGTGCCCGAACCGCTCCAGTTGGTTACCGAGACCTACGACGTGCGCATTTCGGTCAGAGGGGCTGCAAACACCAAAGCGTTGAGCAGCGTGGACCCGGCCAAGATGGTGCTGTACAACCGGGCAAGAGCGGAGTTGATGAAGACCTTTATGCAGCGCTCCGCTTCCGGCGAGTTGCGTTGGACCAGCACGCTGTTCCCGACCAACGCCTATGCCCAGGACGCCGAGATGAGCCTGAGCGAGTACGAAGATTTTGTCTACGGTGCCTGTCTGCCGGATGTGGACGACCCGGTGGGGTACTGGCACCGCTTCTCGGCCTGGCAGCAGAAGATCGTGGATTGGCTCAAGGGCAGGGAGCGGGTGCACGTCATTGGCCCGGAGACCGACTTGCACCTGAGCGTCGCCGGCCGTGTCTTCATCAACTGCGACGGTCAGATGAATATGCCGGACGGCGAGGTCTTCACCGGGCCGGTGGAGGACAGCGTCGAGGGCCATGTCTACTTCTCGTACCCGACTATCTACAAGGAGCGTGAAGTGACCGGTGTGCGGCTGTGGTTCGAGGGCGGCAAGGTAGTGAAAGCGACTGCCGAGAAGAACGAGGAGTTCCTGCTCAAGATGCTTGATACCGACGCGGGCTCACGGTACGTGGGAGAGTTCGCCATCGGCACCAACGAGGGCATCACTCGCTTCACGCGCCAGATTCTGTTTGACGAGAAGATCAACGGCAGTTTCCACATGGCGTTGGGCGCGGGCTATCCTGAGACGGGCAGCAAGAATGAGTCGGCGATCCACTGGGACATGATTTGCGATATGCGCGCTGGGGGCGAGATTTGGGTGGATGATGACTTGCTGTACAAGGATGGGCGGTTTGTGATTGAGTTTTAACGTGAAACGTGAAGCGTGAAACGTGAAACGTGATGAGGCTGCGAGTTACGTTCTCTAAAGGCGGGCCGCTGGTCTATACTTCGCACCTGGACCTGGCGCGGGCGTGGGAGCGGGCTTTGCGCCGGGCCGGGGTGGGCCTGGTCTACTCCTGTGGCTTCAACCCGAGGCCCAAACTGCAACTGGCGGCCGCCCTGCCGCTGGGCCACACCGCCGAGGCGGAGTGGCTGGACGTCTGGCTGGCGAAGCCGACAAGGGACAGAGGAGCAGAGGAGCAGGGGGGCAGGGGAGTGGTGGAGGATTTCGCCAGGGTATTGGTGCCGGTGTTACCCGACGGGCTGACGATCAGCCATGTGCGCCAGGTGATGTTGAATGAGCCGGCGTTGCAGACGCAGATCGTGGCGGCAGAGTACTGTGTGAGGGTCGAGTGGTATCCTGATCTTGTCGAAGGATGGGACGAACCGACGGAAGCGGTCAAGACACGCATTGAGCGGGTGCTGGCGGCGACGGAACTGCTGCAGGAACGGCGCGGTCGGCGGTACGATTTGCGCCCGTTGATTGAGCGGCTATGGCTGGAGCGATGTCCTGAGATTGTCGAAGGGCGAGTGGTCGGGGGCGAGGTGGTGCTGGGGATGCAACTGGCGGCCCGTGCGGGGGCCACCGCCCGCCCCGAGGCGGTGCTGGATGTGCTGGGTATGGGGGAGGCCTTCGCCCGCTACCATCGCCAGCGGCTACTGAGAGCCGCTGCACTGGGTGATGGGCGGTGACACGACTGGGGCTTATTGTGGAATCCCTGATCACAACGCCCCTGTCAAGTCAAATGATAATCTGAGTGAAGCCCCATCGTTCGGTCAAATGATAATCTGAGTTTCCACGCCTCCTTTCTTTGGTTTTGATAGTCCGAT
>JAUWOI010000458.1 GCA_030612185.1 Anaerolineae bacterium | reverse complement strand
GATTAGAGATTGGAGATTGGGAAACAAGAGTGTTGCATTGGTTGTGGCAAATCTCCAAATCTGACATCAACAAATCTAACATCAGATGAGGTGAATGATGATAACAGACACACTAGAGAACTTGCGGGTGGCCCTGGACGGGCTAACGGCAAACAAGATGCGCTCGGCCTTGACCATGCTGGGGGTGATCATCGGCGTGGCGTCCGTCATCGCCCTGCTCTCCATTGGCCAGGGGGCGCAGACGGCCATCATCGGCGAGATCGCCGCCGTTGGATCAAATCTGCTCCGCGTGGCCCCCGGCGTCGGCGGAGGTCCGGGCCCGGGTGGGGATGAGGTGAGCAACGTTACCACTCTCACCTACGATGATGCCAAGGCCCTCGCTGATCCCAATAACGTACCCGATGCAGCGGCCGTCGCCCCAGAGTTTAGCCAGAGTGCCCAGGTTATCTTTGGCAACGAGAACGTCAACGCCCAGGTGGTGGGGACGACAGCCGAGTATTCGGAGGTCTTTGGGCTGGAGGTGGCGCGGGGCCGTTTCGTCGAGGAGAAGGACGTGAACGGGCGCTCCAATGTGGCCGTGCTGGGCTATCAGGCGGCACGGGACCTCTTTGGCGGCTTTGACCCGCTGGGGCAGCGGATCAAGGTCTCCACCCCCGGTGGGAACGGCGGGCGGGTCTCGTTGACCGTGGTGGGTGTCTTGGAAGAGAAGGGCAGTTCGATGATGGGCAGTGCGGACGACATGCTGTTCGTGCCCATCACGACGGCTCAGACCAAGATTTTCAACGGGCGCAACCCCCTGGGGGAGATCATCGTGAGCCAGGTCAGTGTGATGGCGGCCTCGGAGGAGCAGACGGATGCAGCCGTCTGCGAGATTGAAACACTGCTGTTGGATCGCCACGACATCGGGCCAGACGAGGATGCAGACTTTAACGTGATGAGCCAGGCCGACATGCTGGACCTGGCCGATCAAGTAATGGGCATCATGACGGTCTTTCTGGGGTCCATCGCTGGCATCTCGCTCCTGGTGGGGGGCATCGGCATCATGAACATCATGTTGGTCTCGGTGACGGAGCGCACGCGGGAGATCGGCATCCGCAAGGCGGTGGGAGCGCGGAGGGTGGACATCCTGGTTCAGTTCCTGCTCGAGGCGATCGCGCTGAGCCTGCTGGGAGGGCTGATCGGCATCCTGCTGGGCGTAGGTATCGCCCAACTGGTGTCGCTGTCGGGGTTGTTGCAGTCGGTGGTCACGCTCGACTCGGTGTCGTTGGCCGTGGGTTTTTCGCTCGCCGTGGGGCTGTTCTTTGGCATCTATCCCGCCAACCGGGCGGCGGGCTTGAATCCCATCGAGGCATTACGATATGAGTAGGGTGAAGGAGGAAATAACATGAAATGTTGATACTTGGCCTTGGCCATGGAACTGAATATTCCATACAGATATAGCTGTTCCGTGATGGTGCGGAATTGGTAGCCCGAACCCGAAAACGGTAGTCTAGAGAAAGAATCACAGGAGGTGCGAAATGTCAAGAATATCGAAAAAGTGGAAAGTAGCAATCGGAGTGATCGTCGTTGCTGTGGTCGTGAGTGTAATCGGCTTGCTCAAGCTGGGTAGGATGCTCTACTGGAATAGCGATGGCAAGTATGGTTGGAATCCCGCAGTGTACATATCCGAACTCGTCTGGGGTACTGGGGCGTCTACGTACCTGCCAGAGTTTGGTTGGGATTCTGTGGCGCACATGGGGCAAGCTGAGTGGACGACCGAGTGGGAAGTGCGCCTGGTGGACGACGACGAGGATGGCGTGCCCGACCGGGGGGTGATCGAAGCCCCCACGGGGGCGGTCTTTGACCAAGGCTTTGGTCTGGGCCATGACTGGCACTTTGGCTCAAGGCACGGCGGACGTGTTTTCAGTCCATTCCGTATCGTAGGAGGCATGGCCTTGTTTGCCTTGTTGATCGGTCTGGGCGTAATCTTCTTCCGCTGCTGGTCGGGGACTCGTCCCGCGCAGGCATAGTCAGTCTGGATGCTCGTACCCGCTGCTGCTGCTCAACAAGGTTGATGGACGGGCAGCAGCAGCGGGTTACCATCGTACAGGCTTGGGTGATCCGTGTTGCCCGCCGCTACACTCAAGCCGTTCTGTGATTTGCGGCAGAGGCGCTGTGACGTGAGGTAAATTAGTAGATGGGCGAGTTGGGGAACTGGAAATTTGTGGTAGACTAGGAAGCAAGAGAACCGATAACCAACTTACCAATCTACCAACTTTGAGAGGTCGTGCGCAATGACTCGGCAGATCACCAAATCCAAAATCAAAAATCTTCAAATCCCTTTCTTCTGGCAACTCATGATCGCTTTTGCCCTGGTCATACTCGTGGCCGGAGGTGGGGTGTCCCTGGCCGGTCACGTCGCTTTGAACAGGCTGGAGGAGCCCTTCGCCCGCGACAGAGCCTCGGCTATTGTGACGCACCCCTGGGCCGCCCGTTTGGCTGGTTACTATGACCAGCAGTCCAGTTGGGAGGGGGTTGATGCCATGATTGCCGGCTATCCTTGCGGGCCGGGTTGGGAGCCTTGGGACGAGGATTGGCAAACGGATTACCTCGTGGCCTCGGCTGATGGGGTGGTAGTGGCTGCCAGCGAGGAGGAGAGGGTGGGCCGGACCCTGCGCCCCTGGAACCTGAGCGATGCAGTCTCTATTATGGTGAACGACCAGCGGGTCGGCTTTCTATTCCTGTCCCTGGACCGCGTTGGGAGGCCTTCGCTGGATGTGGTCGGGGCTGCTTTGCAGGGCTTTTTGGTGGCCGTATTGACCATCGGGGGCTTTAGCCTGCTCATCGGACTGTTGCTCTCGCGCGGCATCAGCCGGCCGCTGGTGGATCTGACGACGGCGACCCAAGCCATGTCCGCCGGCGATCTCAGCGTGCGGGTCTCCGTTCGCCGCCACTATCACGGAGAGGCGAGAGAGTTGGCCGTCGCCTTTAACCGCATGGCCGGCCAGGTGGAGGAGACCATCGTTACGCTACGCCGCTTCGTCTCCGACGCCGCCCACGAGATTCACACCCCGCTGACGGCGCTGCGCACCAACCTGGAACTGTCGCCGGACGACGAGTTCGTGCAACGGGCGCAGGCCCAGGTCGAGCGGCTAGAGATGCTGGCCGAGGGGTTGCTGGACCTCTCGTGCATCGAAGCGGGCGCGCCGGCGGAGGCCCACGTACCGGTCGCGTTGATCCCGCTGGTGCAGGAGATGAGCGAACTGTACGCCTCACGGGCTGAGCAAGCCGGGCTGACCTTTGATCTGACGTTGCCAGAGGCATCGGTGACCGTGCAGGGCGATGGGGCGCAGTTGCAGCGCGCCCTGGGCAACCTGCTGGATAACGCGATCAAGTTCACGCCCGCAGGCGGCACGGTGAGTGTGGGACTTTATCAGGAGGGGGAGTGGGTGGATCTATGGGTCGAGGATACCGGCATCGGCATCCCCGAAGATGACCTGCCGCACCTCTTTGGCCGCTTCCATCGCGGGCGCAACGCCGCCGCCTACCCCGGCAGCGGGCTGGGCCTGGCCATCGTCAAGGCCATCGTCGAGGCCCACGGCGGGCGGGTAAGGGGAGAGAACGTCGAGCAGGGGGCCCGCTTCACCGTGTGGTTGCCATACTCTACCAGGCACGCTTGAAATCTGCGAAAGTGGCCGCCCAAAGGCCCTCTCCAACTATAGTTTACCCAGAAATCCCCTAATGTCCCTTAACAATTGCGCTAATTTGTGGTATCATGCCAATACGCACCAGGACTATATGAATCTGGAGGTTGGCAATGCTGTCCATTCGCTGAAATTAAAACGACTTTCGCGAATTCCTGCCTAAAAGGGCGTTTTTGGGCATCATTTTGACAGAAATTGCAATAGAAAATATTGAGAACGCCTACTTGTTGAAATTTACCTTGTTCAAGCTAACTG
>JAUWOI010000424.1 GCA_030612185.1 Anaerolineae bacterium | reverse complement strand
ATCGGGTAGACGTTGAGTATGTTGATGGCGGCCTGGTGGTGTTGTAGCCAGCCCAACGAGGCTTTGATCAATCGTTTGAAGCCCTGGCCGTCTGTGGCCAGGCGCGAAGACTGCCGTGTGGCTTGTGATAATTTCTCGTCTGTCAATCCGCTGTTCCCCCTCTCGTCATGGTGTCTTCTCAAAAGGCTGGGGCGAAAGTAGGTCGGATTTGCTATCCGACCATGCGGCGGTTAGCAAAACCGCCCTACGCTGCCTGTGTCAGTCAATGTCGCTGATGCGCAGTCCCTCGACGTGGACGTTGACCTCGGCGATGGGCATGCCCAGAGCCCGCTCGACGCTGAACTTCACAACATTCATAACACTGCGGGCCACGGATGAGATACGGGTGCCGTACTCGATGATCACGTAAACGTCAATGGTGATCTGTTCATCCTCGATGCGCACCTCGACCCCGCGCTTGCTGTCGCGGGAGAGGACGTTGGCGATACCGGTGGCCAGGTTCTTGGCTGCGGTCCCTACGACGCCGTAGCAGGTTAGTATTGCCTCGTTCGCGATGCTGGCGATGGCCGCGGCTGAAACCTCAATGTGTCCCAGACTATGCTCTTGTTCTGGCATCACTTCCTCCAAATGTTGGCGGGTTGTGGGTTGCGCGAAAGCCTCTCTTGTGGTATGATATGCCCCGCTACGATTATTGCGAGGTGATACGAATGGCAAAGTGTGAAATGTGTGGCAAGGGTCCTCAATTTGGGCACAACGTCAGCCACTCCAAGCGGGCAACTAACCGCCAGTTCAAGCCCAATATCCAACGTAAGCGGGTGGAGATCAATGGCCAGATGCGCCGGATGTATCTTTGCACTCGTTGTCTGCGGACGCTGAACAAGTCTCGTTAGAACTCCTCATCGGCCTGACCCCTCCCCCAGCCCCTCCCCGATGCGGGGAGGGGAGTTTGCTTTGGGGCTTCTTTTTTGTCTGCTTTCACCCCGTGCGTCTTGTCCCTTGTGGGCCGTCTCGCGGATGGCCGCGAGCGCCGTTGCAACTCCCTCAGGCGCGCCGAAGATGGCTTCCCCGGCGACGAGCACTGTCGCCCCGGCGGCCACGACTCGCTCCGCCGTCTGTGGTCCGATGCCGCCGTCTACCTCCAACTCGGCCTCACTGCCGGCTCTATCTAGCATCTCCCGCACCCGCGCGATTTTGTCCAGTGTGTGCTCGATGAAAGGCTGCCCGCCAAAGCCTGGGTTGACGGTCATCACCAGCACCAACTCTACAGCATTGAGTACCTCACTGATGGCGACCGCCGGTGTGGCTGGGTTGAGCGAGATACCGGGACGCACGCCTAAATCTCGAATCTGCTGCAGGACGCGATGCAGGTGTGGTGTAGCCTCGACGTGGACGGTGAGCCCATCGGCGCCGGCCTCAGCGAAGGCGGGCACGTAGCGGGCCGGGTCACTGATCATCAAGTGTACGTCGAGCGGCAGGTGCGTGACGCGGCGCAATGCCCGCACGACGGGCGGACCGATGGAGATGTTCGGCACGAAGTGACCGTCCATCACGTCCACGTGGATATAGTCCGCGCCGGCGGCCTCGATGCTTACGACCGCCTCGGCCAGGTGGGCGAAGTCGGCGGCGAGTATGGAGGGGGCGATTTTGATTGGTTGGATCATCAAGGGGATATGATACAACGAGTTGGAAGATTTGGCAACTGGGTGTTAGTCGGTTGGTTAGTTGGTTAGTTGGTTGCGCTGGCGCAGTTGGCCGCAGCCGGCCTGGATGTCTGCCCCCCGGCGCACGCGCAATGTGTAGGGGACGCGGCCCTGTTCGAGTTCTGCGGTGAAGGCGGCGATATGCTCGCGGGAGGATGGCCGGCCCGCATAGCCCGGGGTGGGGTTGAGCGGGATGATGTTGACGTGGGCCAGGAGTCCTGTCAGGCGGGCGATCAGCGCCCGCGCCTGCTTCGGTGTGTCGTTTATTCCCTCGAAGAGCGCCCACTCGAGAGTGATCCGCCGTCCGGTGCGCTCGACGTAATGGTAGCAGGCTTCGAAGAGTGCATCAAGCCCGTAGCGACGGTTGACGGGAACGAGTTGGTCGCGCAACTTGTCGGTGGCTGCGTGTAAGGAGATGGCAAGGGTGATCTGCAAGCCCTCTCCTGCCAGGCGCTCAATGGACGGCACCAGTCCCACGGTGGAGAGGGTGATGTGCCGCTGGCCCAGGTTGAAGCCGCGTGGGTGGATCAGGCGACGGATGGCAGCAAGTGAGGCGTTGTAGTTGGCCAGCGGTTCGCCCATTCCCATCAGTACGACGTTGGAGAGGCGCTCGCCTTTGGCCCGCAGTTCCCGCGCGAAGTGCAGCGCCTGGGCGACGATCTCGCCGCTGGTGAGGTTGCGGCGGAGGCCCATCTGGCCGGTGGCGCAGAAGGTGCAGCCGATGGCACAGCCCACCTGGGTGGAGATGCAGGCGGTGCGGCGGAGCCGGTAGCGCATTAGCACCGCCTCGACCGTCTCGCCGTCCTCCAGGCGGAGCAGGTCTTTGCGCGTCTCTCCGTCGGCCGACTGGATTGTATCCACCACCTGCGGCAGGCCGATGACCATCTCCGCCGCGAGTCTTTCGCGTAGTGATTGGGGTAAATTGGTCATCTGGTCGAAGTCAGTGACCAGGTGGACGTAGAGCCATTCCCAGAGTTGGCGGGCGCGGTAGGCCGGCTGGCCCCAGTCCGCCAGGAGGGATTGGAGGGTGGGGAGGGTGTGGTTGGTTAGTTGGTTGGTTAGTTGGTTAGTTGGTTGTCTCATTGCTTCTATCCAGTTGAATTGTAACACGCCGGTGGAATGGTGGCAAGTCTATGATTATCTCTCCGGCAGCGCTCGCTCCCATATTACCGTCAATTCCGCGATGTCCGCACACACCAGGTCCGGCTTGGCCGGCGAAGCGGCCAGGTCCGCCTGGGTGGAGATGCCCGAGAGGAGGAGCACGGTGGTCAGGCCGGTCCGCACGCCGCCGGCGATGTCGGTATCCAGCCGGTCGCCGATGACGGCGGTGTTCTCGGGGCGGGCCCCCATCCGGTGCAGTGCCTCTTCGTACATCCACGGCTCCGGCTTGCCGACGACGACCGGCGCGACGGAGGTGGTGGTCTCCAGCGCCGCTAACTGCGCGCCGCTGCCTGGCACCGGCCCCCTCTCAGTGGGAAAGTTGCTGTCCGGGTTGGTGCCGATGAATCCAGCCCCAGCGTGGATGAGCAGCGCCGCCGTCGCCAACTTTTCCCACGTCAGTTGCCGGTCCCAGCCAGAGACGACGTACGCGGCCTCTTCGTCGGTCAGCACGAAGCCGCGCTGCTCCAGCGCCCGCCGCACCCCCTCTTCGCCGATGGCGTAGCCGTGGGTGCCCGGCGGGGTTATGGTTGCCAGGTAGGCGGCGGTGGCCTGGGCGGAGGTCAGCACGTGCTCAGGCGCGACTTCGACGCCGAAGCGGGCCAGTTTAGCCGCGTATTGCTCCGGCAGCCGGCTGGAGTTATTGGTGGCCAGGATGAAATCAATGCTGTGTTGCCGCAGGAAGGCGAAGAACTCCTGCAGGCCGGGCATTGGCTCGTCGCCGCGCCAGAGGACGCCGTCCATGTCTATGATGAGGTGGTGGATGGGGGAGAGATTGGAGATTGGGGATTGGGGATTGGAGATTGGAGATTGGGTACTGGATGCTCGTAGCCGCTCGTAGTCGTTGGGCGTGTCTATGTCGGCCAGCACGTCTGGGTCGGCCACTTCGACGGTGGCGACTTCGTCGGCGTGGCGGGCGATGACGGCACGGCCTCCTTCGTCGCCGCTGACGGCGGCCAGTTCGGGGAAGAGGCGGCGGGCGAACAGGGCCGGCGTTCCGCGCTGACCGGCGTGGGTGGGGTGGACGATGGGCGCGCCAGTCTCCTCGAAGCGGGCCACCAGCGCCCGCAGCAGATCGGGGGTGACGAGCGGCTGATCGCACTGCATAAATATGACCGCTTTGGTTGTGGGCGGGAGCGCGGCCAGTCCCACCTGCACCGAGGTACTCAGCCCCTGCTCCCAACGCCAGTTCATCACGACCTGCACGGGCCGCGTGGATAGTGCCGCGCGGGCGGCCTCGGCCTGGCAGCCAAGCACGACGATCACCGGGGCAAGTTCAGCCTCCAGCGCAACATCGGCGACGTGGGCCAGGAGCGGCACGCCGTTCCAATCGAGGAGTTGTTTGGGTTGGCCGAAGCGGGTGGATGCACCCGCGGCCAGGATGACGGCGGTGATGTGTTTCACGACGATTGTACCTCCTATA
>JAUWOI010000206.1 GCA_030612185.1 Anaerolineae bacterium | reverse complement strand
CGTCCCATCTCGGCGGCATCCACGACCACGACGCGCTCCCATCCCTCCACCAGATTGAGCAGCCCCAGCCCAGCCGCGCCCCCGTCGAGCGCCTGGACGCCCGGCGGCAGTTCCCGACGTGCCAGTTCCTCGACCAGACGGCAGCCCACACCGTCGTCGCCGCGCAGTGGGTTGCCCAGGCCGAGGATGAGAGTGGCGAATTGCGAGTTGCGAATAGCGAATAACGAATTGCGAGATCCGCTATTCGCCCCTCGCCGTTCGCTCATACAAACTTTACCGTAAGGAAGTGCGCCGAACAGGAGATGCAGGGGTCGTAGGCCCGCACCAGCATCTCCAGCATCAGCCGAATCTCATCCTGCGGCTTGTCCATGATCTGCGGCACCAGCACGCGCATGTCGGCGTTGAGGTTGGCCATGTTCTGGTTGGTGGGGATGATGCAGTTCGCCTTCACGCATTGGCCGTCCTCGTCGTAGACGTAGTTGTGGAAAAGAGTGCCTCGGGGCACATCACACGAGCCGGCTCCTTCCCCGGCCTTCACATCTACCGCCACTGGCTCCTCGGGCTGGATGCCTCGCGTGAGCAGTTCATCTATGATGTGGATGCTGTCCTCTACACAGTGGACCATCTCCACTACCTGGGCGGCGCTATTGAGGAAGGTGTTGTAGCAGATGGGTTTCAGCCCCAGTTTGCCTGCTGCCTCCTTGGCGCGGGGATGCAGTTGGTCGAAGTTGTTGTTAAACCGGGCCAATGCGCCCACCATGTAGGACTCGCGGTTGTGATGAGTCCACTTGGCCGTGGAGAAAGGCACGCACTTCTCGTTGGTCACCTTCCTGTAGTCCTCGATGGGGTAGGAGAAGCCGTCGGAGGTGACGATGGTGCCGTCAATGAAGGCGTACTCGTCGTCCTTCTTGAGGGAGACGTACTCCGTCTCTCGCTCGAACTCGGGCCAGGGAAGGGTGGCAAAAAGCGCCACCGTCTCGTCCATGTCGGCGCGAGCGTCCACCAGCCGGGCCTGCACCTCTCGCAGTTCGGCCTCGGTGGGCAGGTGGGTGAAGCCGCCGACGGCCATCGCGATGGGATGCGTATGGCGGCCGCCGATCATCGCACACAGGTCGCCAGAGAGTTTCTTGATCCGCAGCGCCCGCTCCACCACCTCCCGGTGGGTCGCTGCCAGCGGAATGACAGAGCCGACGCCGAGGAAATCCGGCGCGACCAGGTAGTAGGTATGCAGAACGTGGCTGTCTATCGTCTCGCCGTGGAAGTTGAGTTTGCGGAGAAGCACAGTCTGCTCCGAAGGCTCGACCCCCAGCGCCTTCTCGGTGGCACGAAGGCTGGTGGTGGCGTGGCCCACGGCGCAGATGCCGCAGATGCGGGAGGTGATGTGGCTGAGTTCATGGTAAGGCCGGCCACGCACGAACGCCTCGAAGAAGCGAGGGGCCTCGACGACCTCGAAGCGACATTCCTTCAGTTCCCCGTTCTGCGCGTCTACGACGATGTCGCCATGTCCTTCGACACGGGTCACGTGATGTACGTCAATCTTCAAAGTGGTCATTTTCCCTCCTCCTCAGCCGCTCGTTCCTGCACCTGGTACGTATTGAACATCGTGAAACGAGACAGAATATCCTCTACAGTCAAGCCAGCCTCAGCCAACACGTCCTTCATCGCGTTCTCGTTGGGGTTGGGGACAAGCCCCCGGCAGCCCTCGCAGCCGCTGCCAAAGGTGGGGCAGATGGCATCGCAGCCAGCCCGCACGACCGGCCCCAGACAGAACTTGCCGACGTCGAACAGGCACACGTTCTCTTTCAGTTTGCACTCGACACAGATGGGATAGTCGGGAATGGGCAGACTCTTGCCCAAAAGGACCGCCTTGACCACCTTGACGAACTCCTCCCGGTCAATGGGGCAGCCGGGTATGGCGGCGTCCACCTCGATCACGGCACTGATGGGCCGGGCCGGGTAGGTCTCGTACCAGTCTGCCTTGTCCCCATAGACCCAGCGGCGGACGTCCTCCAACGGATGCAAGTTCTTCAGGGCGTTGATGCCCCCCAGATGAGCGCAGGTTCCCAGCGCGACGACAATGCTGGCCTGTTCTCGGATTTTCTTCAGGCGCGCCTCGTCGGAGGCACGGGTGCAGGAGCCCTCAATGAACGCGATCTGGTAGTCCTCTCCCTTTTCGGTCATCGCCTCGCGGAACTGCACAATCTCAACGGCATCAAGCAGATCCAGGTGGGTCTGCAGCGCGTCAACGATCGTGAGTTGGCACCCTTCGCAGCTCGCAAAGTCAAAGAAAGCAACTTTCGGTTTGGGATTTGGGGTTTGAGATTTGGGGTTTTCCATCACAATGCCTCCTCGACGCCCTTGACCTGAGCGTAGGTGAAAACCGGGCCATCCTGGCAGCAGTACAGGTTGTTGATCTGACAGTGCCCGCACTTCCCCACGCCACACTTCATCCGCCGCTCCAGCGAGAGATAGATTTGCGTCTCCGAAATGCCCTTGCCCAGCAGTTCTGTCAGCACAAAGCGATACATGATGGGCGGGCCGCAGGTGACAGCGACGGTGTTGCGCGGGTCCACGGTAATCCGGGGGAAGAGAGTGGTGATGACGCCCTCACTGCACGTGAACGCCATGTCCTCGTCCCACGTCTCGTCCAAACAGTCTACCGTGTAGTGACACTCGACGTCCTCGCGAGCGGTCCACTCCTCCAGTTCGTCGCGGAAGAGCAGTTCAGCCGGCCGCTTGGCTCCGTAAAGGATGATCACCCGCCCGAACGAGCCGCGCTCGTCGAGTACCTGGTTGATCAGCGAACGAAGCGGGGCCAACCCCAGACCGCCCGGCGCGAAGAGCACGTCCTTGCCGCGCATCTCGTCAATAGGGAAGCCGTGGCCAAAGGGGCCCCGAATGCCCAGCATACTCCCCGGCTGCATTGCATGCAGCGCGTTGGTCACGTCGCCCACTTGCCGCACACAGAGTTGGAAGGCACCGTTGGAACGGCTGGGCGACGAGGTGATGGAGATAGGGGCCTCGCCCACACCCAGTATCGAGACCATCACAAACTGTCCCGGATCGTGATCTAAGTTACGTCCGTCCGGCAATTCGATAGTGAACAGTTTTTCCAATTCGGTCATCTGTTCCACGTTGACCAGACGGGCCATCTCAGGTGTATAGACGCTTGTACTGAGCCTTGTCGAAGTAGATGTCGTCATTGTCCATTCCCTCCTGCTGTCTCGTGAATGGTATTGAAGCCCTCGACGATACTGATGTTCGCCACGCAGGTGCGGATACAACGACCACAACCCACGCAACCTAACTCGCCGAACTTCTCGTAGATGTATTTCCCCTTGCGCATGAAACGATGGCGCTGGCGGGCCGAGCGGGCCTCGCGGAAGTTCTCGCCACCGGCCACGCGGGCGAACTCGTCCAACTGGCATGAATCCCAGCGGCGGTACCGCTCCCCCTCAGTCAGCGACATATTCACCTCGTCGAAGACGTTGAAGCAGTAACAGGTGGGACAGACATTGGTGCAGGACCCGCAGGCCAAACAGCGTTCCCCCAGTTCATCCCAGAGAGGATGATCGTAGGCGGCGCTCAGCAAGGCCGGCAGTTCGGCTGCATCGAAGTCCAGGCGATGGGTGAAGAGTGCCCCCCTGGCGCCGAGCACTTCATTCAGACGGCTCACGTCGGCGTCAGTGGCGGGCAGGGCCTGGGCATACGTCTCCAGGAGCGTCTTGCCTGCCTCCGTCGCCACGTCCACTATGTAGGCCGTTCCCAGGTCGGTCAGATGCAGGTCATACCCCTCATCGGCGGTCAGCGTCCCCATACTCTTGCAGAAGGAATGCTCGTCGCATGGTTCCAGGCATTCCAGACTGACGATGATGGTCTGCCGCCGCCGCTCCAGATAGTGAGCGTCGGGGTACTCCTGGGAAAAGGCCTCGTCCAACAGCCCAATAGCGTGCAGGTCACACGTGTGCACGCCCAAAAGCACTGTCGGACCAGCCTCGACGACCGGCTCCACGCGCGGCTCCTCCCCCATAGTGAAAGTGGCCAGCCGCTCCTGCGGGGGCTGTAGCACTTTCTTGGGCGGCAGGATGGTCGTGTTATAGTCGAGCCGCAGTTGGGCCGGATCAGTGATCGGGTCAAAAGCGAACTGAGGTCCCTTCGCCTGTGGCCCGATGACCTGGTAGTCGGTCATCAGCCGCTCCAGGCATCCATCCAGTGATACTTTATCGAGTATTTTCACAGCACACTCCTTTCATTAGATCCACTCCGCATACGCCCACCTCAGCCAATTGGCAGATGATGGTAAAGGCGGTATGCTCGGTAGTCATGACACAAACGCCCTGCTCGTTGGCCTTCTCCACGGTGCCGGCATTGAGTTCCTTGCCCTCGGTGACGATGATGCCGGCCAGGTCAAGAAGAGAGGCCACGGCTACGATATTGGGATGAGCCTGCAGCGTGACCCACAGGTTGCCCTGCTGAGCCTTGGCCAGCACGCAACTCAGAAGGTCCGAAGCGTATCCCCCGGTAACCTCAGCATCCAACCGCTGTGGAGCGGTCCGAACCGTGAGCCCAGCAGCAGTGACGATTTCTCCGAGTTTCACTTCTTCCTCCTCTCCCGTTCTCCGCTCTTGTCGGCGTGAATGACGATCTCTAGTCGCGTTCCCACACCGACTGTTGATTCCAGTTTCATCTGATCGCTACATGATTTGATGTTAGGCAAGCCCATTCCAGCGCCGAACCCCATCTCACGCACCCATTCGGGCGCAGTAGAGTAACCGGGCTGCATAGCCAGGTCAATATCGGGGATGCCAGGGCCATTGTCAAGCATCTCAATACGGATGCGGTCGGGTCGCACTTCGGCCACAATCTCCCCGCCATGAGCGTAGATGACAATATTCATCTCCGCTTCGTAAGTGGCGATAACCACACGACGGATGATGCCAGGATCAAAGCCCAGGCGGCTCAAGGTAGTCTTAAGGTTGCCAGAGGCTTCCCCCGCCCGGTCGAAATCACGGCCTATGAGGCGGTAGCCGATTACCAGGGCAGCCTCGTCGGCGATGATATCCTCGAAGATGTGGCTGGCGCGGTAACGGTGGATCTCCTCCGCGTGGTAGTCCACCTCCAGCCGGCGCAGCAGCGTGTGCATGATGTCGCCCTGGGTAATGATCCCCACCAGGTGCCCCTCCCGGTCCACGACAGGGAAGCGCCCGAACTTGAAACGGGCGAATTTGTCAACAGCACCCACAAGCGGCTCGTCGGCGTAGAGCGTCTCCACGCGCCGGTACATTTTCTCACCCACGGTGATATTCAGTTCCCCCGCCGCCAGCGATTTGATCAGATCCTCGATGCTGATGACGCCTACCATCTTCCCGTCTTCCACCACCGGCGTGCCGGAGATGCGGTTTACGCGCAGCACCTCACGAAACTGAGCCATGGTATCGTGGGGGAACACGGTGACGACCTTTGGGGACATCGCCTGCTCGACGGTGAGTTCGTAGGTCAGTTCCTGGAGTTTTGTGATCTCCTGTGTTGGCTTCTTCTCCACGGCTAGCCCTTCACACTATCCCCGAAGGTGAGGCGCCATTGGCGCAGTGTAATCTCAAAGAGACCGCAACCAGGCAGCCCGGCCTGGTATAGCCGGCCGCAGGTTTCAAACATCGTATACTTGGAGGCCAGCAGGGGGATGCCCTTCTCCTCGGCCAGGGCGATGGTTTCGGGTGGCGGCAGTTTCCCGCGCACGAAGACGATGGCCATGATGCCAGCCAGTTCGGCTGTGCGCACTACCTGGGGATTGGTCAGTCCGGTCATCAGGAACGCACCTTCGCGGGTGAAGGCCAACACGTCGCTCATCAGATCGGATCCGCATCCCATCTGCACTTCTTTATCCAGGTCAACACTCTTAGAGACGACCTTGCCGTCTATGATTGAGAGAACTTTGTGTAATTTCATGCGCTCCCTTCCAGCGCGAAAGTATAGCACATTCTGGCCCCGTTGCCAAGCAGGGCCAGCACACGTGCCCGCTCCCAATCCTCGGGACCGTTGACGTTGAAGAACGACAACCCCTGGGGATCGAACCGGGCGATCTCAGCCCGTTCCACGTAGCGCACTCTGAGCCCGTCGTAGAATGAGACGACGCGCCGCTCGCCACGGGCCAACGCCTTTTCAATCGGCCCCAGGCAAGTCGCCGGGCGATAGACGGCGTGCAGCGGTTCCACGTCCGTCCAGCGAGGCACAACGACGTCGGCATCCCGGGCCAGCGAGATGATGTAACGTAGCAGGTCGAGATTGAGAAACGGCATATCGCAGGCGACGACGAGCGCCAACTCTCCACGCGCAGCCAACAACCCGGCGTGTACCCCGGCCAGCACCCCGGCGTCTACGTACCGGTCGGCGACGACCCGCGCCGACTGGGGGAGCAGGTGAGGAGCCAGGCTGGTGACGATGATGAGATCATCCGCCAACTGGGCCAACACGTCCAGCGTACGGGCAATCAATGTCCGCCCCTCCAGTTCGAGAAGTGCCTTATCGCGTCCCAGGCGGATGCTTCTGCCCCCCGCAAGTATCACGCCGCTCAGGGCCAGGTCCAATCTAACCACGTCCATAGCGCAATGATCTGGAGGCCGTCTCCTGCCGGGCCCACGCTACGGTGATTCCACCTTGACCGCGCAGACCTTGTACGCCGGGACTCCGGCTGAAGAGCCTCATCACCCGCCCGCTGGCGATGCTCCCCAACGCCGCCTGTCCGTGGCGGCGCGGCCACCAACGACCACGAGCGGTCCGTGCTCCGGGCCATATACCTCCGACCCTGCCGCAGCGCTTAGCCGATGATCGAGTACAGGATCACCTTGATTCCATCGGGATCGGTGAGCGAGAAGGCACGGTGATCCCAGGGTTTGTCTGCAAGTTCCCCTCTGATAGGCAATCCCTTCTCTTGTACACGCCGATACCACTCATCCACATCGTCCACTTCGTAGGCCACCTCCATCCCATGCGGCGGCGTGTATTCCCTCCCAGGGGCTAGGGCCAGGACTTCAATGATGCCGGAGGCTGCCTGGAACAACGTCCCCCGTTCGGCCGGCCCCCGATCCCACGAGTCAACGACAGGCAACCCTAGCCCGTCTCGGTAAAACGCCAGCGAGGCCTCGTAGTCCTTTGCTCTGAAGATGAAGCGAAATTCATGGGGCATCTCGAATCTCCTCCTCGAATCTCCGTGTATGACCGCAATGCCACCACACCTTACGATTATACTCGCAAATCGCCAGCATGCCAACCAGGCGACAGGGAGCGTATCACGTTTGGGACAAGCGACAAACTGTGTGACTTCGTCAAGGCCGCTATATACCCCTATATATGGGGTTTTGTCTGCCAAAAATCCCATATATGGGGGCATTGGTCCCTGGCTGACTTGCTATCACATCAGG
>JAUWOI010000065.1 GCA_030612185.1 Anaerolineae bacterium | reverse complement strand
GTTAGAAGGCATGGGTCCTGGGTCGCCGGTCGTCAGTGCTGACCAACACCTCGCGCAGCACATCCAGTTCCTCCAGTACCTTGCCAGCGCCACGGGCCACGCAGGTCATCGAGTCCTGAGCAACCCAGGCCCGCATGTTCGTCTCTTCACTGATCCGCTCATCCAACCCCTTCAACATAGAGCCCCCACCTGCCAGACAGATGCCAGTCTCCATCAGGTCGGCGACCAACTCTGGCGGAGTCTCATCCAGCGCGTCCCTGATGAGATCCACGATGATACTGACTGACCCGCTCAACGCCTCTCGGATCTCGATGCTGCTGACCTCGATCGCCTCGGGCAACCCGGTGACCAGATTGCGCCCACGCAGCGTCATCGTCATCTCCTCAGGCAACGGGTATGCCGACCCGACGCTGATCTTGGCTCGCTCGGCCATACGCTCCCCAATGTAGAGGTTGTACTTCTGGCGAGCGTACTGCATAATGTCCTCGTCCATCTCATCGCCAGCGATGCGGAGAGAACGGCTGACGACAATGCCACCCAGGCAGAAGACGCCCACCTCGGTCGTGCCGCCGCCGACGTCCACGACCATGCTGCCGCGCGCCTCCGTCACCGGCATCCCGGCCCCGATAGCCGCCGCCATTGGCTCCTCAATCAGAAAAACCTCCCGTGCACCGGCAGAAATGGCCGCATCGTACACCGCACGTTTTTCGACCTCGGTCACGCCACTGGGAATGCCCACGACGACGCGAGGACGGGGGAAAGGCAGCAAGAGATGGCTATGCGCCTTCTTGATAAAGTAGTCCAACATAGCCTCGGTCACGTCGAATTCCGAGATAACACCATCGCGCAAGGGACGAATAGCGACGATGTTGGCAGGCGTACGACCGACCATCTCCTTCGCCTCTGCGCCAATAGCAAGAATTTTTCTGCTGTTTCGCTCGATGGCTACCCAGGACGGTTCGTTGATGACAATGCCCTTCCCTCTCACGTAGACCAGCGTATTGGCCGTGCCGAGGTCAATGCCGATATCAAGAGAGAACAGTCCAAGAAAGGCATCAATGGGATTGAACACAAGCGTCTCCTAGACACAAACTACCGCCCCGGGCCACTCGATCTTTCAACACCGGGGCTACCGCGCCAAATTATACCACAAATCATAGACCGGGGGAAATCTTGGAAAACAGCCTGTTTGTGCTATAATCTGACCTACGGCTATGTCTCCACACTATCAGATTAGATTGCCCGTCTTCGAGGGCCCCCTGGACTTGCTCCTCCACCTCATTGAGCGGGAGGAACTGGATATCACCACGATCGCGCTGGCCCAGGTAACCGACCAGTATCTGACTTACCTGGCGGAACTGGAACGACGGCAAGTAAAGGAACTGGCAGACTTTCTCGTCGTGGCGGCGAAACTCCTGCTTATCAAGTCCCAGTCACTGCTTCCGCGTCCACCAGCGCTGACCCCTGAAGCCGAAGACGTGGGCGACGAACTGGTGCGCCAGTTGCAGGTCTACAGGCGCTTCAAAAAAATCGCGACGCTACTGCACGAACGGGAGAAGCAGGGGCTGCACGGCTACGTGCGCATCGCCCCCCTCCCCCACCTCGAACCACAACTTGACCTGGGCGAGGTGACGCTCCACGACCTGTTGGCCGCCGTACAGGAGGCATTGGACGCCATACCCGCCCCGCCGGTCGGGGAGGTCGTCGCGCCCATCATGGTGACCGTGGCCGAGCAAATCGCCTGCATCGAGAATCAACTAACCCGGCGACGTCGGGTCCTCTTCCGCGAGATTCTTTCAGCAGCCACCACCCGTGTCGAGGTCATCGTGACCCTGCTGGCACTGCTGGAACTGATCAAACAGGATCAAGTGAAAGTGCGGCAGGAACGGCTGTTCGGCGAAATCGTTATCGAACAACAGACTCCGGCCGAGGCAACTCCCGCCGACCTTCCCGCCACCGGGCCAGCAGCATAGCCCCACACGCCCCCACCCCATCCACCGCTACGTCCACCAGGTTACCGTTGCGCCCTGGCACGAAGGTCTGGTGGTACTCGTCACTCAGGGCATAGGCCACGGCTAACCCAATGCTGACCGCGCGAAGGACAGTGCCGGTGGGAATATGACGGCGCAGCGCCCGCCGGTAGAGCCAGGCCAACACGCCATAGACCGCCGCGTGGCCCGCCTTCTTGAGCAACAGGTCAAGCCAGCGCCCTTTGGCGTGCGGCAGGTCCGGCTGGGCAGACAGCACAAAAATCAATGCCATCCACGCCAGCGGCGGGAACCAGTTCCAGAGGAATCGTTTCATCGCTCCAGAGGATAACATCATTTGACGGGACTGTCAAGAGAACGTGCCCGCGAGAGTATCTCGCGGGCACATCGGTGGCCATGATGTCTGCTTGTCTACTCGCT
Organism: Anaerolineae bacterium; assembly: GCA_030612185.1. Next base: position 10,746 of record JAUWOI010000065.1, on the reverse strand, counting down.
CACAGTCACCTCCAGCGGCGCGCGCACCGTCGTGTCGGCGGGATTGTAGTAGTCATACGCGCTGGAGGGAGGTGTCTGCGCGCGCATCGGGAAGCGGGCCCGCAGCCGGTAACTGAAGTGCAAGGGCGCTTCGGACGAGAAGTCCTCCAGGTAGATGATGATCTGTCGCCCGGTCAGTTCGTAGCGGGCGATGACCTTCTGCTCCACCAACCGGCTCAGGTCCTCGGCCAGCACGGTGAAACCAGGTGGCACCCCCAGGTCTATCAGCGCCATCTTGACCACGCCCTCTCTGTTCAGTTTCACCCCCACGTCCACCGTCACCTCGTCGTTGACGGCCAGTCGGGGGCGGTCGTAGGCCAGGTCGATGGTGATGATCTCGTCCATCACCTCCACCATAGGCACCTGGTCCCAGGGCAGATAGTAACGGGTGGCGACCTGGTACATTAGATTTCCGCCGCCTTCCAGTTCGATCTGCACCCGGTTAGCGCCGCTGGGCGAGAAGCCGCGATCAAAGGTGATGAGATGCACCACATCGGCGTTGGTCTCGTCAATCGTGATCTCCTGCGTCTGCTCCTTGTTCAGGCCCACGCGCAAGCGCACCGGGCCTTCGACATCTCCTGCCTGCTCGGTAGATAGCAGCAACGCCTTGAGCGAAAGGATGGTGGCCTGGGTGGTGGACCACGTGCCCCAGGCATCCTTGCCCTGGATGAGATAGGCCAGCGCGCCACTCACCGCGTCGGAGTGGACGTTGCCACGCATCAGGGCGATGGCCGCTAGCGCCGTCGTCTCCAGGCTGCCGCTTTCGCCGGTCGCGCCCATAAACGAGGCAGTCCCGGTCTGCCAGTAGACGGTATCGCCTTCCTCTACGCGCATGTCGTACAGCCGGTCGAGCACGGCCCGCGTCATCGAGTGGTCAAGGTCATAGGCGGCCAGCGCGTTGGCGACCAACGCCAGGCCGTAGGCGTCTTCCTGTTGCAGGCCCAACTCGCGGACGTAGATGACGGCCTGCCCCACCTGCGGCGTGTCCTCGTAGCCAGCCTCAATCAGCGCCCAGGCGATGTAGGCGGTGGTGGGCACCTTGGAGTCTATGTGCCAGTGTTCGGAATAGCCCTGGTCGGTCCACGTGCCGTCCGACGCTTGCTGCGCCAGTAGCCATTGTGCCGTCCGCTCGATGAGGGCCTCATCCACCGGGTAGACCTTCGCCATATCGTTGAATTCCATCAGCCCGTAGGCGGTGAGGAAAACGTTCGCCGGTGCGCCGCCGAAGAGGGAGAAGCCGCCGCCCTGCACCTCGAAGGTCAGCAAACGCTGGTAGCCGGTGCCGATGTACTTCTCGGCCTGCATCTGCACCTCGGGATTGGCGTTGCCGGTGGCTTGCATGTAATCGAGGATCAGAACATTCGGGTACGTCGCCGACGTGGTTTGTTCAAAGCAGCCATGAGGCAAACGGAGGATTTTCTCCAGTCCCTCGACCGCCTGAGACATCACCCCCGGGTAGATCTTGACCTCGACGTAGGGCGTCTCCGGTACAGCCTCCGCCGGAACGGTGAGTTCGATTTCCTTGCTCTCGCGCAGCCAGTCGCTCTCCGTCAGGCGAATCTCCATGCCGTCCGGCACGACGTTCACCTCGCGCCGGATGGCGTCGCTCATCTGCTCGCCCCAGGCGGTCACCTGGAAGCCCTGCCGCCCGAACTTAAGGACGCGGATGGGGAAGTAGACCACATCAATGTCATTGGAAGCGATGGTGATGGTAAATTGGTAGATTGGTAGATTGGTAGATTGGTCGGGGAGGGCGGTGTACCAATCGGCGGGTTCGAGTTCGAGGCGCACGCGCTGAGGTTCGGGCAGGTAGTTGAAGACGCCGACGGGGATGCTGATCTCGTCCCCCTGCGTCAGCGCGACGGGCAGGTCTATGTCCACGAAAAAATCCTGGAAGACGCGGAGGCCGCGGGTGGTGAAACCCAGCCGCCCGTTCTGGGACGAGGCCAGCGCCGTCAGCCGCCAGGTGGTAATGCTATCGGCCATTGGGATTCCGAGGGAGACGAAGCCGCTCTCGTCAGTGACGATCTCCGGCGCCCAGTAGAGGGTCTCGGGGAAGTACTGGCGCAGGCGCGGGGCCTCGGCTCTGGCCGCCTGTTCGCTCTCGGCGGCTGGCAGCGGAACTTCTACCGCTTTCTCCACTGCCGCTGTCGCCTCTATTTGAACCGGCAGCCCCGCCGCGAACTCCATCTCCTCCACTACTCCATTCCCCCTCAGTGCCTGCGGGGCCATCGCACCTATTCCACCCCCTACAGTGAACATGAGGACAGCGGGCAGGATCACCATCGCGGGCAGCGCCGACAGTGCGCCTAATCCAGTGACCAACGCCCCGGCAAAGCGACGCTCCTGCACCCAGCGGGCCTGTCCAAATAGGAGATACGCACCGGGGATGAGCAGGTAGGCCAGGAATCCTGCGACGATCAGTGCGTCGGCCGGCGCGGGTCCCCGGTCCGAAGCCTGAATCAGCAGGAAGAGGAGTGCGGGCCAGGCCAGCGTCAGCAGCGTGAGGAACCTGGCTGCCGGGTCACGCTTCACCCAGGCGTAGCCGGCGAAGACCAGCATCCCCAGGCCAAAGACGCCTGCCAGCGGGATGAGCACATATTCCGGGTCGAAGTAGTAAAACATCTCACCCAGCGCTATGAACCAGCCAGCCAGGCACCCTCCGAGCAGCAAGATGACTACGGAGGCGACGGCCAGCCGCACGAGCGAACGCTTCACGACCCCTGTCCGCCGCAGGGCAACCAGCACCACCACCCACAGCAGCAACGGAACGAGGATCAGACCGGCGGTGGATGCCTGGCTGATACGTTCAAAGCCCTTTTGCTGCGCCAAGATGACGCCGCTCATCTTCTCCTGGCGCGAGTTGATGGGGCGGGGGGCCGCCAAAACCGGCGCTCCGGCCCAGGTGGCCTTGGCTGCCCCGTCCTGCGCCAGCCGGATTTGCTCCACATCTTCACTGGGGGAGATAGCGGCAGGCAGTTCAAACCCCTTGATCTGGTAGAAGGGCTCCAGCAACTCCTGCTCCAGCAGGAAGTACAGTTTGGCAAAGCCAGGGTCCTGGCGCTGCAGGGCGAAGACCGATTCATCCACAATCGCCACCCCCAGTGCCGTCTGCACCCCCTCTCCTCTCTCCTCTCCCTCTCTCTCCTCTGTTGCCTCGCTTGTCTGGAAGTCAACGGTCGCCATCTCGCCCGGCAGGTAGGTATCTTTGTCCGCAGCGACGGCGATCGCCAGGTCGTTGGGCGCGTCCACCACCACCAGCCGCGTGTCGCGCACGATGGTGCCATCGAGCAGTACCTTGTAGGCGTGCAGTTCCAGTGTGCCATACAGGTCGGGACTCACGTCCACGGCGAACTCTGCCTTGCCGTCCCGCACGCGGGCCGAGCGGGTGGAGAGGGTCTGCCCGGCCTTCACGATGTCCAGGTAGACGTCGCCGGATGCAACCGGCGTGAAGGCGACCAGACTCATCGTCTCGCCAACGACGTAGGCGGCCCGGTTGGCCCGCAGGAGCACACTATCGCTCCCATACTCAGCCTCGAAGTCCACCTGCCGCCTGGCCGACAGCCCCGTCTCATCTTGAGCAACGATATCGAGGACGTGATAGCCTCCTGGCTGCGGCGTGAAGGTGAACTCGGTCAGGCCAAACTCGCCGCTGGTGAGTTCCACCGCTTCCCCGCCGTCCACGCTGATTTGCAACCGAGCCGGCGCGGGGCGACCGTCGGGGTAGGAGGTGAGGACGTAGACGATGTTCTCGACGCCCGGCTTGAGCATCCCGCTCTCGGCGACCGCCTCGATGACCAGCGGCTGGGCGGCGATGGGCAACACGGTGCTCGTCTGCTCGGGGTAGTCGGTCTGGTCCACGACGGTGACCTCTAGCGCGAACTGGGCCTGGCCCGACTCCAACCCCGACCCGGCGAAGTGCTCGGGCAGGTCGAAGCCGAACTCATACGTGCCGTTCTCATTGGTCTGGCCGCTTATGTCAACCACCACCGTGCGCTCCACGTCCCACACGCTGCCGACGACCTGCACCTCTCCCTGCGCCACGGGCTTGCCGAAGAAGTAGTCGGCCTGCACTACGCCCTCCACCCGCTGGCCGGGGAGGTAAAAACTGCGGTCGGTGGACACGTTCACGCCGAACTTGGGTAGGACGTAGGGTCGCACCTCCACCGTCTTCTCGGAGCGAGTGTCGCCGATGGAGACACTGAGTTTATAGTTCCCCTGGTTGACCAGGTCGGCCAGGGTGAAGTCGGCGGCGGCGATGCCGAAGTCGGAGGCGGCGACGGACTGGCGGAAGACTTTGTTGCCTTTGGGGTCTTCCACCAGGAAATCAACCGTCGCGCCCCGGGCGGGGGTCAGGTCAAAGGTGCTGAGGGCCAGCGCGCGCATGTGGATGATCTGACCAGGCTGGTAGAGGGGCTTGTCGCTGGTCAGGAGCATCCGGTACTCGCGCTGGATGGCTACCGGCTGTTCCACCCGGTCCCGCCCCACCGCCGACTCGGTCTCCACGACGAGTAACGCCTCGGCGGGCGCGTCGGCCGGCACGTGGAAGCGGACCGGCAGGCTGCCGGTCTCGTCGGTCTGCCCCTCGAAGAGGGGGATGGCCTGACCGCTAGAGGGCTTCAGGCTCACTTTCACGTGAGCATCGGCGATGGGCCGGCCAGCGCCGAAGTCCTGCACCACCACGCGCACCGAAGCGTCGCTATCGGGGGCGAAGCGGGTCTGTCCCAACACGATCGTCTGCTGCTCGTCCGTGCGCTCCGGCAGGGTGGTGACCCACCGCAGCGCCACAAATCCGGCGACGACGGCCAGGATGATCAACAGGTACAGCGCGGTGGCGAGCCAGCGCTTGTTTGCCACAGAGGGCTGAGTATCCATGACGTTCCTCCTTAACATGTGAGAGTTCTCGGGAAGTCGAATAGGCAGCCTCTTGACGGGTAGCAGGCCAATCGTATTGGCCGTCTTGGGCCAAACAACACCCAACACGGTTGGGCTACTACCCTTTTCCGAGAGAACTCATGTGAGAGTTCTCGAGAAGTCGAACAGGCAGTTTTTGACGGGTAGCAGGCCAATCGTATTGGCCGTCTGGGGCCAAACGACGCCCAACACGGTTGGGCTACTACCCTTGTCCGAGAGAACTCAGGTGATGCGGCTTACTCTGCTCTAAAGACGTCAGACGCCGGGCAAAAGTTCCCCAGACGATACAGTGGAGTCCCGAACTTGTTCGGGCTCAGCGATGTCAGCGTCCCCTCAAATGTGCATCCAAAAAGCCCACCACCCGCCGCTCAAACTCCGCCGGGTCCGCAGCCAGCAGTCCCCCGTGTCCAGCGTTGGGGATCAAGTACAACTCTTTCGGTTCCCGCGCGGCCTCGTACAGGCGCAGGCTGTTGCTCACGTCAATGACAGGATCTCGCTCGCCGTGGATGAACAGAAGCGCGCGCGGCGCGATCTGGGCCACGTCATCCACCGGGCGCACCTGACGGATACGCAAACCAGCCTCGCGTTCGCCAAACCAGGTCACCAATGGCGCAAAGGGAAAGGGAGCAAGACCCGTGAGGGCACGCACCCCCTCGTTGATGTTCTCCTCCAGGCTGGAGAAGGCGCTCTGGGCCACTACAACACGAACCTGCGGTATGCGCGCCGCCGCCCGGATGACCACCGCGCCTCCCATCGAACAGCCCACCAGGCCGATGCGCTCCGGGTTCACCTCGGGACGGGCCAGCAGATAGGCAACTGCGCCACGCACATCCTCCACCTCGGTGTACCCCAACGTGGTAACCGTGCCCTGGCTCTGGCCGTGATTGCGCAGGTCGAGCAACAACGCGCCGTAGCCATACCGGGCCAGCATCACAGCCTCGTCCAGGAGACCCCCGCGGTTGCCGCCCAGCCCGTGGACAAAGACCAGCGTGGCCCCATCGCCTTGTGGGTCGGGCGGGATGAACCAGCCAGCCAGTTGCAGATTGTCTGGCGAAGAGAAGCGCACCTCTTCCCAGCGGTCCACCCCCCGATCTGCCGGCGTACACGCTGGCTGGGTACGTCCCGGATGCACCAGGATCATCGCCCGCGTGTGGGCCAGCCACACTCCCCCGGCCACGATACCCAGCAGCATCGTGAGTATGGTGAATAGGAGAAGATTGCGCGAGTAGTGCTCGCCTGTGCTGCGTCTCATAGTGCTTATCATCCTTTCCATTTTACACCACTTTCCACCACATGGCGAATGATGGAAGCAGGTTACGTCTTACATTTCACGTTTCGGTTGCACTTTTGCGCCCGATGTGATACACTGTACACAATACGTAAGCGTTCAGAGGAGTGGGGAAAACGCTCCACAAGACCTCCGAGGTTTACAAAGTAGTGCTCTTTTGGCAACTTTGAATGGCACATCACTCACTTTCCAAGCCAAATCACGGCCAAAACCTCGGAGGTCTGAACGCTTACCACAATACAAACCACGCCCCAGCATCGTTCTTGCCGTAGCGCGAAAAAATCGTTTCAGGCGACTTAAGCGACCCAGATGAAATAGTAGAGAGCGCTTCAACAGGCCGACGGCGATAGAATCACTGAGACACTGAAGGAAGTGATTACACTGAAAGGGACTTCAGTGAACTCAGGGTTTCAGTGGGGTCAGTGATTCGGCGGGCGCGCAGATTGACGCGCCGGTGTACGAGTTGTATGGGGTACCGGAGGAGGAATTCCATATGAAAAGCACCGACAGATTTCTCATCGGCATCGTCGTCGGAATTATCTTACTAGTTGTCGCAGCCTTTGTCGTCACTCTCACCCGGCCTGAGCCAACGTATCAGGCAGAAGACACCCCCGAAGGTGTCGCCCACAATTACCTGCTGGCGCTCCAAGAGGAAGATCACCAGCGCGCCTACGATTATCTCTCGCCCACGCTCGAGGGCTATCCAGCCTCCGCGGAAATGTTCGCCGAGAACGTCGAGGATTCACGCTGGCGTTTCCGCCTCGACGCGGACACCACCCTGGCGGTCGAGTCGGTCAGAGTTACCGGCAACCGGGCGGTGGTGGATGTGCGCGAGTCGCGCTTCCATGGCGGCGATCTGTTCGACAGCAGCCAGTCCACCACCATTTTCGAGATGAAGTTGCAGTTTGAGGATGGTGAGTGGAAGATTGTGGACTCGGATTATTACTTTGCGCGGTGTTGGAAGGATAGCAAGGGATGCAAATAGCCAACTGGATGGGGGTACAGGGAAGGAGGCCATAATGTCTACTGTCCGTCGCTGGTACATCTATCTCGTCAGCGCCATCAGCCTGCAGGCGGTGGCCTGGGCGACCATCGTCTTACTGCGCAACTTGTTGATCTCACGGCTCAATCCACCGCCTACGGCGATTGCTCTTCCAATCGCGGTGATTCTGATCAGTCTGCCGATCTTCCTGGCCCACTGGCTGTGGGGGCAGCGGTTGGCCGGGAAGGCAGTGGAGGAGCGCGGAGCCACCCTGCGCCGCTTTTACCTGTACGGTACGATGGCCGCGTTCCTGGGCCCGTTCGCGGCAAACGGTTTTGACCTGCTTGGCACCTTGCTTCGCGCCGCGTCCACCCTGGACAGGCGACCTTACGGGCTGACCTCCGGCGATGCGGTTGTCTACCACCTGGTCGCTCTGCTCGTTTTGGGCGTGCTGTGGTTCTATCACCAGCGGATCGTGGCTGGGGATGCCAAGACCGTTCCGGAGACGGGCGGCGCGGCCACGGTGCGCCGGTTGTACGTGCTGGGCTTCAGCGCTGTGGGCCTGATAGTGACGACGCAGGCTGTCGTCTATCTGTTCTACTGGATCACGTTGCAGTTCGGGGGCGACGTGGTCAGGAGCACCCCGCTTGATGTGGGCTTGACGACAGAAATCACGCGGCTGATCGTTGGGGTACCGCTGTGGCTGATCTTCTGGGGTTGGGCGCGACGGCTGTTCAACGGGCCGAGTGAAGAAGAGCGTGAATCGGCCCTGCGCAAATTGTACCTGTATGGGGCGGTCTTCATCGGGGCACTGAGCACGGTCACCAGTGGTACCGGCATCCTGACCGGCGTCTTCCGCCACACCCTCGGCCTGCCCTCGGAGGGCGATATTCGCATCCCGCTATCACTCATCATCGGAACGGGGACAGTGTGGGCTTACCACACCTTCGTGCTCCGAGATGACGCCGCAAAGGCCAGGGAAGCGCCGCGTCAGGCGGGGATGCGGCGGCTGTACCTGTACCTGGTCGCCGCCATCGGCCTGTCTGCCCTGCTAGTAGGGTTGAGCGGCGACGTCAGCGTGATCATCCGTTCGCTGGGCAAAGGCTTCGGCACCGAACTCCGGGAGCAACTTGCCTGGTTTACGGCGGCCATCATCGCCGGGCTGCCGGTGTGGATCCTGCCCTGGCGGCAGGCGCAAAACCGGGCGGTGGAGTCAGGCCCGGCTGGCACCGACGCACGCCGTTCGACAGTACGCAAGATTTACGTGTACTTTTTCCTGTTCATCGCCACCATGACGGTGCTTTCCAGCGCGGTGTTCGTCGTTTTCAAGGTTTTGAGTTGGTTCCTGGGCTTGGACGCCCCCACTCTGAGTGAGTTAGGCCACTCGATCGCCTTCAGCATGATCGCCGTGGGTGTGTGGCTCTATCATGGATCTATCCTGCGTAGCGACCACCGGCTATCTAGCCGGGAACAAGTCAGGCACCTGGAAGACCTGCGCGTGGCCGTGGTGGATGTAGGCGATGGGAGTTTTGGGCGTGCAGTGGTGGATGCGTTGAAAAGGGAAACACCAGAACTGGATCTAGGGCTAATTGTGCTGACTCGGTCCGGCGCTGTAGGTCTCGGCGAGGATGTTGCAAGGAGTGATGAAGAGATCACGACTCAGTTGGCCCAGGCGGGGTTGATTGTTGGATCGTGGGTGATCGCTGTGCCCAGCGGGTCGGGGGGCGCGGTATCCCCCGAAGTTGCCCGGGCTGTGGCGAACAGCCCGGCGCGCAAGTTGCTGGCCCCCACCCGCTCTGAGGGCTGGGAGTGGGCCGGAGTGGGTCGCTGGAGCACCGAAGCCCTCGTCCGGCAGACCGTGCGCGCCATCAAGCAAATAGCGGCCGGGGAGGAAGTCAAACCTGCCCGGATGTGGGGACGCAAGCGTTGAGCAAGGATATACTATCAGGCGAGAGATGCGAATGTCAGCCAGTCAATGTAGAGGAGGAGGAAGTCAATGACTGAGCAGACAGAATACGCCCACGACCTCTTCATCTCCTACGCCGAGGCCGCCCGCGCCTGGGTGGAGGGCTACCTGCTCGACGGTCTGACCCAGGCCGGCGTGCGCTGCCACTCGGAGGCGGCCTTCGCGCTGGGAGTGCCGCGCCTGCTGGAGTTCGAGCGGGCGGTGCAGGAGAGCCAGCGCACGCTGCTCATCCTCTCCCCCGCAACCCTGGCCGAGGGCTTCGGCCAGTTCACCGACCTCCTGGCCCAATCCTACGGCCTGGAGACCGCCACCTGGCCCGTCATCCCCCTCATTCTGCAGCCCGTCGAACTGCCACCCCGCCTGGCCATGCTCACCGCCCTTGATGCGACCGACCCGGACGAATGGGAAGCGGTCGTGGAACGTCTCTGCACCGAGTTGCAGCAGGCCGCGCCGGGGCCTGCCCCCAGGCCGCCCTGCCCCTACCCCGGCATGGTGCCCTTCAGCGAGGCAGACAGCGACCGCTTCTTCGGACGCGACCGGGAGGTGCAGGAACTCCTGGAGCGGCTGCGCTTGCACCCCTTTCTGACGGTCATCGGCCCCTCCGGCAGCGGGAAGTCGTCACTGGTCTTCGCGGGCCTGGTCCCGGCGCTGCGCCAGAGCGGCCTCTTCGGCCCCGGCGGGTGGCTCGTGCGCACGCTGCGCCCCGGGGAGACGCCGCTCGATGCCCTGGCTGCCGCTCTGGACGGCGACCATTCGACAGGCCTTCGGCGTGAGCGCTCAGGCGAACGCTCAGGGCAAGCCCCGGCCAACCCGGCCCAGGCCGTGTCCGATCTGTTGGCTACCCATCCCGAGCCTCGTCGTCTGCTGCTGGGGGTGGACCAGTTCGAAGAGTTGTTCACCCTCGCCCGTTCAGACGTGGAGCCGTTCCAGCAGGCGCTGCTGCGTCTGGCGGCGGCCCCCAACTGCACCGTCGTGCTCACCGTCCGGGTCGACTTCTACCCCGACCTGATGGCAACGGTGCTGTGGCGGGAGATCCAGGCGCACCGGGTGGAGGTGCTGCCACTGGATGAAAATGGACTGCGCCAGGCCATCGTCAGGCCGGCGGAGGACGTCGGGGTGTTTGTGGAGACCGCTTTGGTGGAGCGGTTGGTGGCGGATGCGGGTAGGGAACCGGGGGTATTGCCGTTGGTGCAGGAAACGTTGGTCCTGCTGTGGGAACGTGTGGAGCGGCGGTTTCTGCCGCTGCGCGCTTACGAAGCCCTGGTCTTGCCCCGTGCCGCCTACGGGGTTCCTGGGCGGACGGGATTGCAGGTGGCGATGGCGCACCGCGCCGATGCCACACTGGCAGGCTTGATGCCGCAACAGCAGGCCATCGCTCGCCGCATCTTCCTGCGGTTGGTGCAGTGCGGCGAGGGGCGAGCCGACACCCGCCGCCAGCAGCCGGTGACAGCCCTGCGTATTGCTGGCGACGAGCCGCGCCTGTTTGAGCAGACATTGCACCACCTGACGGACAGCCGGCTGCTGACGCTCAGCGGTGAGGAGCGGGCCGATGGCAGG
>JAUWOI010000030.1 GCA_030612185.1 Anaerolineae bacterium | reverse complement strand
GTGCAATGGACGCTGGCGGAAATGGCCGACGGCGACGTGGTCTCCCGCCGCGTGACCGTCGAGACGCCGCTAACGTACGCCACGCTGATGGCGCGGGAGTACAGCGTGCAGGCTGGCGATTGGCCCGAGGAGGCGTTCGGCGCGCCGGTGCGCACCCGCGTTGAAGGGGGTATCATCCCCATCGGGACGGCACGCGCGCTGATGGGCGAGATTGTCACCGTCGAGGGGGTAGCCACGATGTACACCGGCGGCTACTATGCTGGAACAAACGACGCCAAGTTCTACATCCAGGACGAAAGCGGCGGCCTCCAGATTCAGTGCTTCGACGATAACGGTACACCACCGGAGGTGACGCTGGGCGACCGGGTACAGGTGACCGGTGAGATAGGAGCCTATCGCAACTCGATGCAGATTGTGCCGGGCAGCAACCAGGATGACGTCGTCATCCTGGGTCAGGAAGAGTCTGCTGAGGCGCGGGAGGTCACCGTTGCACAGGCTGCAAGCGACCCGGCGGTGTCGGGGTGGCTGATCGCCGTCGCCGGTCAGGCCACCCGCGTCGAGGAATTCACCTACAGTTACGAGATAGATTTGGCCGACGATCAGGGTTACGTCGCGCTGGTCTACGTGGACAAACTGACCGAGATGGAACTGGAGATCGAAAAGATCGAGGTTGGACACCAGTATACCATCGCCGGCATCAGTGAGATGTATGACGAGACCTTCCAACTCAAGCCCCGTATCCCTGCCGACATAGTCGAGGTCTTCCCGCCCGTGTTGGCGGTCGAGGCGGACGCGCCCCACAACGTCCTGCCCGGCGAGACGCTGACCTACATCTTCACCGTCTTCAACCACACGGATGCGCCCTTCACCGGCGTGACCGTCACCAGTACCCTGCCGGCCGAGAACGCTGCCCTGGCCACCATTGAGGACGGAGGAGAGCAAGAGGGCGACACGCTGCGCTGGACGATCCCCACGCTGCCGGCGCACGAGAATCGCAGTGTTCACTTCGCCGTCACCGCCACAGGTGACGCGGGCACCAGCAATTCCCGTTTTGATGTCTGACTTGAAATCTGCGGCAGTTGGGCTATAGTAGGGGTAAGTGGAATGAGCCGGGAGGCCGCCGGGTTTCCACAAAACACGGAGCAGAAGGGGTTGCCCAATGGCTGCAAACAAGCTGCTATCCGCCGATCGCCTATTCGCATTGGTTCGGGCCAATTTCGAGCAGGTGACAGACCAGCGTGCTGAGAATGCCAAGATCTCAATGCCAGACGCTCTGATGTCTGGGTTTGCAATGTTTTCCTTGAAAGATCCATCATTGCTCGCTTTCGATGAGCGTCGGGCGACAGATAGCAACTTGGGGAGCATCTACGGCATCAAGGAAGTGCCTGGTGACACACAGATGCGCACGATTCTCGACGACGTCGATTCGGTAGAGATTAGGCCGGTGTTCAGAGATGTCGTTCGCCAGCTTCAGCGCAGCAAAGAACTGGACAGGTTTGTTTTTCTGGGTGGAAGCTACCTCGCTTCTTTGGATGGCACGGGGTACTTCAGTTCGAAGACGATTCACTGCTCTTCCTGCATGCAAAAGGTCAACAAGAAGACAGGCGAGGTGACCTACTACCACCAACTGATGGGCGGAGTGATCATTCACCCGAACCTGCGGGAAGTCATTCCTTTGATGCCAGAGCCGATCCTGAAGCAGGATGGAGAGAGCAAGAACGACTGTGAGCGCAACGCGGCCAAGCGTTTTCTGGCCCAGTTGAAGCAAGACTATCCTGATTTGACCTTTACGATCACTGAGGATGCGCTGAGTCCCAATGCGCCGCATATTCGCGAGTTGGAGAAGCACGGGTTTCACTACATCCTGGGGGTGAAAGAAGGAGATCACGAGTATCTGTTCGAGCAAGTGGCACTGGCCCGTCAGGAGGGACGGACGACTGAATATGAGCGAAGGTCTGGAGGCGTTGTTCACCGCTTTTCCTTTGTGAACCAGATGCCCTTGAACAAGTCTAATCCGGACATACTGGTGAATTTTATCGAGTACTGGGAGATCGGAAAGGACAAGACCCAGCACTTTTGTTGGGTTACCGATTTCACCATCACCGAGTTAAATGTCTTCACAATCATGCGCGGAGGGCGAGCGCGTTGGAAGGTCGAGAACGAGACCTTCAACACCTTGAAGAACCAAGGATATCATTTCGAACACAACTTTGGACACGGCAAGAAGAATCTGTCCGTGGTGTTTGTCGCGTTGATGATGTTGGCCTTTCTCGTCGACCAGGTACAACAACTGGCCTGTGAATTGTTCCAGGCCGTTCTGGAGAAGAAAGGTAGCCGGAGAAGACTGTGGGAGCATATGCGGGCTCTGTTCAAGACGATCGAGTTCCAGTCGATGACACAGCTATTCGAAGCCATTCTCTACGGATACAAAGCCACAGTGGTTATCTTTTCCCCCCCCGTGATCATGTCTGGGAGACACTGTGGGGCACCGTCAGAGAACGCAGCGCCAAGGGGACATTATCGTGTTTACCCTGGCCGTGCCATCGCTGCTTCTCATTCTGAGAGAATTCGCTGGCTTCATCTTGGGGGGCTGATGCCAAAACGCCGATCCGTAGTCCCATTTCCTGCCCCCGCGGACTTGCAGACGGATGACATACAATCCCAAAACGGGAATTGCTGCCACTACTACAACACGGTGTGGTGTCCTATCAGTTAATATGTAACCACTACCCCTGGAGACTTGCGCTATGATCCGAACAGTTCGTGAGTATCCAGAGGCTTCGGCAACTGAATTGTTTGAACTCGGCATTCCTTATGTCAAACGTGTGGTAGGTTTAGGCGTCAATGTGCTGACAGAAGTGATGAACTCCTACTATCCTGATCGATGCCCAGTGCTCAATAAGAACTCATTGGGTAGTATGCAACACCTGGCGATTGGGCGATTTCGACAGGACCAACAAGGTTTTAAGGCCAAAGATTACGGCAAATTCACCGAGATATTGGACTACGTACGCAACTTGTTCGCCTTTGATTCTATGGGACGCGTTGACCACTTCTTGAACTATGTGTATTGGAACTACGCAAAGCCTGCTTTGAATGAAAGTGGGTCTAAGTGACCACCGACTACTGGTGACCGGGCCGCTACTGTCTTTGGCACACTGGTCCCCGGCCTTGGAGATTCCTCGACTCCCTTCAGTCGCTACACTCCTGTCGGTTGCTCGGAATGACGGTGGTTGAAAGGAGGCCCTCCCAACCTTGACAAAAACGCCAATTGGGATATAATAAAGGTCAGACGTAAGACCTCTTACCACTGGTGGTGTGATGCAGCGATTTAAGACTGATCGGCGACCTCTCCATCTCCAGACGCAACAACATCTGCTCAACCTCATCGAGAACGGGACTTATCAGCCCGGTCAACAACTCCCCTCTGAGGCCGATCTGGCCGCGCAGTTTGGCATCTCACGCCCCACTCTGCGCGAGGCGTTACTTTACCTCGAACAAGAAGGCATCATTGTCCGCAAGCACGGTGTGGGCACGTTCGTCGCCCCTGGGTACGGACATCGGCTAGGAAGCGGACTGGAACGGCTGGAGAGCATCCTGGCGTCGGCTGCACGGCAGGGGATGGCGACCCAGATGCGCGGACTGAGTGTGGAGCAGGTGCCGGCCGATGAAGAACTGGCAGAGAGGTTGGATGTTGCTCCAGACACCCCCCTCACTTGCGTCCGTCGCGTCATCGTCGTCAAGCGCCGGCCGGCCGCATATCTGGTTGACTACAGCCCCGTGACTGTCTTGCCACCCGAAGCCATCGGCACCTCTTTCGGTGGGTCAGTCCTCGACCTGTTGGTGCAACAGAATGGCATCCGCGTTTGTGAATCGCTGGCCGAAATCATCGCTATTAATGCCGATGTATTGTTGGCAGAGCAATTGGAGGTCGAACCAGGTCAGGCACTGTTACTACTGGCCGAAACACTGTTCACCGACGATCATACACCTATCGAGTTCTCCCGCAACTATTTCCTGCCCGATCTCTTCCGCTTCCATGTTCTGCGTCGTTGATGTTGTCTACCTGAGACAATTCACACAATTTTCTAAGGAGGTACAGTTCAAATGAAGACCGAGAGTTTCCGTGGCCGTGACTTCATCACCCTGCTCGATTGGAGCAAGGAAGAAGTCGAGACCATCCTCGACGTGGCGCTGAATCTCAAGCGGCGCTATGCGATCGGGGAACTGCACAACCACATCCTGCCGGCAAAGACCCTGTTCATGATCTTCTACAACCAGTCCCTGCGCACCCGCAACTCCTTCGAGGCCGGGATGACCCAGTTGGGCGGCCACGCCCACTTCCTGGACCCCAGCAAGATCTACACCCCCGCCCTCCCCGGCAAAGAGGTGGCCTACTCCACTGAGCGCGTCTCCGATGTGGCGCGGGTGCTAGCCCGCATGGGAGACGCCATTTCCATCCGCTGCTATGGTGACCCGGTGGACTGGGTCTACGGCGGAGCTAACGAGGTGATCCGCAACTTCGCCTACTGGGCCGACATCCCCGTCCTCAACATGGAATGTGACAAGTATCATCCCTTCCAGGCCCTGGCCGACGTTCTCACTGTCAAGGAGAAGTTCGGCGGCTTCAAGGGCGTCAAGTTCGTCATGTCCTGGGCCTACTCCCCCAGCGTCCACAAGCCGCGCGCGGTGCCCCAGAGCGCAATCATTGCCGCTAGCATGATGGGTTGTGACACTGTGCTGGCCCGCCCGCCGGAGATGAAACTCGACCCCGAGGTCATCGCCGCCTGCGAGAAATACGCCGAGACGAACGGCGCCACCTTCGAGGTGACAGATGACTTTATGGGAGCCGCCGAAGGCGCCCACGTCCTCTACCCCAAGGCCTGGTGCCCAATCCAACTACTTAAGCCCCCTGTGGGTGAGGACAACCCACAACTGGCGCAAGAGATCGTTGACCGCTACAAGGACTGGAAGGCCACGCCAGAGTACATGGCCCTGGCCGACCCCAATGCCGTCTACATGCACTGTCTGCCCGCCGACCGGAGTTGGGAGGTAGAGGATGAGGTCATTGACGGGCCACAGTCGGTGGTCTTCGATGAAGCCGAGAACCGGATGCACGTGCAGAAGGCGGTGATGAGTCTGGTAATGCAGTAGGTTCGTAAATTCGTAAATTCGTAGGTTCGTAGATTCGGGTGTTTCTGTGAATCCGAATTTACGAATACCGGACACCAGGGGAGATGCGTGGCCAAACAACAACGTGGGTTTGAAGACCTCGACTGCTACCAACTGGCGCTGCTGGTGCTCAAAGAGGCGTACAAGGTGGCAAACCGCCTGCCGGCTATTGAGCGGTACAACCTGGCCGATCAGATGCGGCGGGCAGCCGTGAGTGTGACACTGAACATCGCCGAAGGGTATGGACGCTATCACTATCTGGACAAACTGCGTTTCTTCTACATCGCCCGTGGCTCCCTCGACGAGACGTTGAGCGGGTTCATAGATTGTCAGGCTCTGGGATACACCAACGAAGCCAAACTGACTGGTCAGCGCGACCTGTGTCATCGTGCCCTACAAGCACTGAGCGGCTACATTCGCTTCGTCCATCGGCAGCGCCAGGGCCACAAGGAATATGGCGAACGTGTACTGCAGGAACCAAGGGCCGAATACATCATCCACCCAGCCCCCGAATCTACGAGTCTCGAATTTACGAATACCGAATCTACGAGTCCCGAATAAGGAGACATCCAATGGATCTATACAACCGCGACTTTTTATGCACCCAGAACTGGAAGGTCGAAGAATTGATGGCGGCGCTGGAACTGGCGGCCAAGATGAAGCGGGACCGCTTCTCCGACCGCTGGACGAACATCCTGAAATACAAGACCTTCCTGATGTTCTTCTACAACCCCTCGGTGCGCACTCGCCTCTCCTTCGAGGCGGCGGCCACCGAACTGGGCGGTCATGCTCAGTTCATGACGCCCTCGGCGGGCCGTTTCAAGACACAGAAAAAGGCTGGGGAGACTATCGAGGACGCTGCTCAGGTGATGGCCCGCTACGTGGCCGGCATCGGCATCCGCATCCTGGAGGACAAGGTCCCCTACTACGGCGCTGGCGACGAGATGCTGCTGGAGTACGCCAGGTGGTCCGGCGTGCCCATCATCAACATGGCCGACGACCGGTTCCATCCTTGTCAGGCCCTGGCCGACGTGATGGGCTGGGCTGAGTGGTATGGCGAGGGGCCCGGTTGCCCGAACTACGGCGCCCTACGAGGCAAGAAGTTCCTGCTTAGTTGGGGCTCCGGTGCGCTGGCCCGCTCATGGTGCTCGGTGCAGGCCGCACTCCTCATCGCCTCTCGCTTCGGTATGCATGTCACGATGGCACACCCAGAGGGATATGACCTCGACCCGGAGGTCACCGAATGGACGAGGCAGAATTGTGCCACTAGCGGCACCGATTTTGAAGTCGTTCACGACCCTGACAGCGGTTACGAGGGCGCGCACATCGTCTACTCCCGCAACTGGGTCACTACGGAGGCCTACAAAGACGGCGCTCTCCAGAAGCAAGCGGAGATCGAGAAGGCGATGGCCTACACAGGCTGGACGACGACCGCCGAACGAATGACCAAGACCGACAACGCCATCTTCACCCACCCAATGCCGGTTGACCGAGGCAGCGAGGTGACAGATGAGGTTGCCAGCGGCCCGCGCAGTGCTGTTTATGATATTGCCGAGAACCGGCTGCACGTGCAGAAGGCAGTGATGGCGCTGACGATGGGGAATGTTTAGGGAATTGGGGAATTAGGGATTGGGGATTGGGATGGACGAGGCGCGGTTTGAGGAGTTGAGGTTCTATCAGGCGGCGATGAGGTTGTTGAAGGCGGCTTATAGGCTGGCGGAGCAATTGCCAAAGTATGAGAGGTATAACCTGGCTTCTCAACTGCGCCGGGCGGCTCTTAGCACCGTATTAAACATTGCGGAAGGGTATGGCCGATATCACTTTCTGGACAAACTGCGCTTTTTTTACTATGCGCGAGGGTCGTTGTTTGAAACCTTGAGCGGTTTCGTTGCGGCGTGCGCTGTTGGCTACGTGGACGATAAGCAATTGGCCTGGGCGCGTCAAACGACGGCCGAAGCCGGCGCTTCTCTCAACGCCTACATCAGCTACATCCGCAACCAAAAGCAAGGTGCGCAGACCTTTGGAGAAAAGCACATCCAAGAATCCAACCTAGTCTACGAAACCACTCCCGGCCAAGAGCCTCCCCAATTCCCAAATTCCCCAACCCCAAATTTCCAAGCACAAGGAGATGATATGAACGAGAAACGAAGACTCGCCGTTGTCGCCATCGGCGGCAATTCGTTGATTCTTGACAAGCAACACGAGGACGTGGCTTCTCAATACCGCGCGGTCGAGGAGACCTGCAAGCATATTGCCGATATGATTGAGCGGGGCTGGGACCTGGTCATCACCCACGGGAACGGCCCGCAGGTGGGCTTTATCCTGCGCCGGAACGAACTGGCCGCGCACGAGGTGCACACCACGCCGCTGGACCTGATTGGCGCGGACACCCAGGGCTCTATCGGCTATATGATCGCCCAGGCGCTGGGCAACGAGTTCAAGCAGCGCGGCATCAACCGGCCGATTGCCAGTGTGGTGACCCAGGTAGTAGTAGACCGGGATGATCCTGCCTTCCAGAACCCCAGCAAGGGGATCGGCGGTTTCACCACCGAGGACAAGGCACGTGTGTTTGAAACCGAGGGCTGGCGCGTGGTTGAGGACGCTGGACGGGGCTGGCGGCGCGTTATTGCGTCCCCCATCCCGCTCAAGATCGTTGAACTGGACGCCATCCGCACCCTGGTGGAACAAGGCTTCATCGTCATCGCCGTCGGTGGCGGCGGCATCCCGGTGATCGAAGACGAGAACGGGAACCTGGTCGGGACGCGGGCGGTGATTGACAAGGACCGGGCGACCAGCCTGCTGGCGCAGGAACTCAAGGTGGACCTGTTCCTCGTTTCTACCGCCGTGTCCCAGGTAGCCATCAACTTTAACGAGCCGGACCAACAGTGGTTGGACCAGATGACGGCTGACGAGGCTCGGAAGTACCAGGCTGAGGGCCATTTCAAGCCCGGCAGTATGGGCCCCAAGATCGAAGCGGTGCTCTCTTTCCTGGATGTGCACTCGGCCGGCAAAGCGCTCATCACCAACCCACCTAATATCGCAAACGCGCTGGATGGCAAAGATGGCACCTGGATAGTTTGCCAGTGATTCGGACGGTGGTATACTAGATAGTGTTGCTGAAGGAGGTGATGTCCCAGAAACAACAATCACAAACCTTGACCCAAACCTACCAATTAACCCACTATTACCACTAAAAGGAGGAGTAGAGATGTTGTCCAAAAAAACACAGCGGCTCTTGGCTGTCCTGATGATTTTGACTTTGGTACTGAGTGCCTGCGGCCCGAAGGCGACGGAAGAACCAGCCGATGAAGAAGTGAATTGTCGCGCGGAAGTTGGCTCTGAAGATGTTGGGAGTTACCAGATCCCGGAAGTGATAGAAGGATGCTACAACGTGGCCTTTGTCTACGTTGGCCCGCACGACGATGGCGGCTGGACCCAGGCCCACGACGTCGGACGCCAGTACGTTGAGGCGAATTTGGACGGCGTCCACACCGCCTACGTGGAGATTGTGGCCGAAGGCGCAGACTCTGAGCAGGTGACCCGCTCCCTGGCTCGCAAAGGCTTTGATGTGATCTTTACCACATCCTTCGGTTATATGGATGCTTCCGAAATCGTCGCCGGAGAGTTCCCCGACGCGGACATCATCCACATCAGTGGTTTCAAATCCAACGAAGACAACTTTGGAAACCTGATGGGCGCGATGGAAGATATGAAGTACCTGGCCGGAATGTTGGCCGGTTCTCGTGCTATGGTAGATGGCAACCCTCGCCTGGGCTACATCGCCACCTTCCCCATCCCCGAAGAACTCCGCTTGGGGAACGCTTTTGCCCTCGGCGCACAGCAGACCTGCCCCGAATGCACCGTCGATGTGCGCTGGATTTTCACCTGGCACGACCCCATTGTCGAAAAAGATGCTGCATCCTCCCTCTTTGACAGTGGCGTCCAGGTCGTAATGACCGGCGCAGACACCCCCGCTCCCGCCGAGGTGGCCCCCGATGGCAAGTGGGGCATCACCTACGACTATAAGGGCAACTGCACGGTGGACGCCTGCCTCACCTCTATGTACTGGAACTGGGGCCCGGTCTATGCCGACATCGTAGACAAATCCCGCGCGGACACGTGGGTCGGTGGTTGGGAATACTTTGACGCCGACACGGGCGCGATGGGCTTGCTTGGCTTTATGGAAGGCGAGACCCTTCAGCCGGGCGTCAACGACTTGCCCGAAGAGGACCTGGCACTGATCCGCGACACGCTGGACAAGATGCTCAAGGGTGAGTTCACCCGTTTTGACGTCTTCAAAGGCCCCATCACTGATAACCAGGGCAACCTGGTGCTGGCTGATGGCGTCAGCCTGGAGCAAATTGACCTGGATGGCTTTTCCCAGTTCGGCAGCCCCTGCGAGACCTGCATGTACTGGTGGAACGAGAACATTACGGCGGAATTGCCCGCGCTAGAGTGAGCAAGTGTGCAAGTAGCAAGTAGGCAAGTTTGCAAGTAAGCAAGTGTGCAAGTAGACGAGTACACGGGTAGATGAGGGGAATCCCTTTGTTTACTTTGTGTACTTGTCTACTTTCCCAAAGGATGCGCCCATGACCAATACGCACCATGCCGTTGAAATGAAAGACGTCGTCGTTCGCTTCCCCGGTGTGCTGGCGAATGACCACGTCAACCTGACCCTCAAACAGGGGGAGATTCACGCCCTACTGGGTGAGAACGGCGCCGGGAAAAGCACGCTGATGAATGCACTGGCCGGTCTTTACAAGCCCGCCTCTGGCACAGTCAAAATCTATGGAGAAACCGTCAGCTTTAACTCGCCCAGGGATGCCATCACCAAAGGTATCGGGATGGTGCATCAGCACTTTATGTTGGTGCCGACCCAAACGGTAACGGAAAACATTCTGCTGGGGTTGGACGAGCCCAGATTTTTTGTGAACCTGGCGGAATACGACAAAAAGATTCTGGCCCTGCAAGATCAATTTGGATTGCGAGTTGACCCCACCGTGAAAATCTGGCAACTGTCGGTGGGCGAGCAACAGCGGGTTGAAATCTTGAAAACCCTCTATCGGGGCGCCAATATCCTGATACTAGATGAACCCACCGCAGTGCTGGCCCCCCAAGAGATTGACGAACTCATGAACACTATGCGTTCGATGGTGGAACAGGGCAAGTCTATCATTTTCATCAGCCACAAACTGCACGAGGTGACGGCTGTGGCGGACCGGCTCACCATTCTGCGAAAAGGAGTGGCTACCGCAGAGGGCATCAGCATCGAGGGCATCACGCGGGAGAAACTGGCCGAACTGATGGTGGGCCGGAAGGTGATTTTCCGGGTGCAAAAGAAACAGCAGCAGCCCGGTGACGTGGTGTTGTCGGTAAATGGCATCAGCGCCGAGAACAACAAGGGCATCACCGCGTTGAAAAAGCTGTCCCTGCAAGTACGCAGCGGCGAGATTCTGGGAATCGCCGGAGTGGCGGGGAACGGACAAAGCGAATTGGCGGAGGTGATCACCGGGCTGCGTCCCTGTACGGGCGAGATCAAGATCAACGGGGAAGAGGTCAGTAACCATCCGCCGAGCAAAGCCATCAATCTCGGCGTCGCACACATCCCCGAAGACCGTACCGGCGTAGGCTCCGCGCCCAACATGACCATCACCGAAAACACCATCATGAAGAATTACTGTGATGAACCTATCGGGAATGGCTGGAGCATTAACTTTACCAGCGCCCGTGATTACGCCCGTGGATTGAAAGACAAATACGACATCCTGGCCCCCAACGTGCGGACCCTGGCCCGCAAGCTCTCTGGCGGGAATCTGCAAAAGGTGATCCTGGCCCGCGAGATTTCGGCGGCTCCAAAATTGATGGTGGCGATGCAACCGACCCGTGGACTGGACGTGGGCGCGATTGAGGCTATCCAAAGGCTGTTGTTGGAGCAGCGTGAAAAGGGGACGGCGATTTTGCTCATCTCGGAAGAGTTGGAAGAATTGCTATCCTTGAGCGACCGGATCGCCGTGATCTATGAAGGTAAGATCATGGGCATGGTCGAGGCCGCAGGAGCGGATATCAACGAGATCGGGTTGATGATGACCGGAACCCGGCAGGATGGGAGCGACGCATGAACATGCCATTTACCATTCGTTTTGAAAAACGTTCAGAGGACGTGCCCAAATGGATGCCTTTTGCCACGGCGATTGGCTCGGTCGTGGCGGCGTTTCTCATCAGCGGCATCATTTTGCGCCTTATTGGTGGCGAGCCGCTAAAAGTTATGGCGTTTTTCTTCAAAGCCACCTTTGGCAGTTGGCCGGTTTTTTCGGATACGCTGGTGAAAGCGACTCCACTCATCATGGTGGGACTGGCCTGCGCGGTGGCGTTCAAGATGAAGATGTGGAACATTGGCGCGGAGGGGCAATTCTACCTGGGCGCGTTTGGCGCGAGCCTGGTGGTGCTGGTGCCGCTGGTCCCCCCAGACAGCCCCAAGATCGTGGTCATTGGGGCGATGATCGTGATGGGGTTGTTGGGCGGTGCGCTGTGGGGCTTTATCCCCGGCTTTTTAAAGGCGCGCTACAACGTCAACGAGATCATCACCACGCTGATGCTCAACTATATCGCCATCTTTTGGAACAACTTTTGGATCTTTGACAAATGGAGCGACGCGGGTTTCCAGATGACGCCCCAATTTGAGCACAGCGCCTGGCTGCCCCGGCTGGCGGACTATGCCCGCGAGATCCGCGCTTTCTCTGGCATCACATTGCACCTGGGAGTGGTCTTTGGGCTGATCGCCGCGGTGGTGATATGGTGGATTTTTGAACGGAGCCGCTGGGGATACGAGATCAAACTCATCGGCGATAACCCCAATGCCGCGCGCTATGCCGGTTTGAACATCGCCCGCAACACCGTGCTGGTGATGATGCTCTCCGGCGCGCTGGCGGGGCTGGCCGGAATGGCCGAGATCAGCGGCGTCGTTCATCGTTTGCAGGAGCGCATTTCGCCGGGGTACGGGTTCACGGGCATCATCGTGGCCTGGCTGGCAAAGCTCAATCCCTTTGGCGTGATCGTCGTTTCGATCTTGTTCGGGGCACTGATCGTTGCCGGGCGAGAGATCCAACCCGCTGGGCTGGCGTTCCTGCTTCAGGGGATCATCCTTTTTATGGTTATCAGCAGCGACGTGTTGCTGCGCTACAAAATCAGCATCGCGCGCAAGGCTCCGGAGGCGGCATGAATCTCGAAATCATCTTACACGCCGGACTGGCGACAGGAACCATTTTGTTGTTTGCGGGAATCGGAGAATTGCTCGCCGAGCGGGCGGGCATCTTGAACCTGGGGATCGAGGGAATGATGCTCATCGGGGCAATGGCAGGGTTCAAGACCTCGCTGGTGACGGGCAATCCCTGGCTGGGGCTGCTGGTCGCCATGATCGCTGCCGGGATTCTAAGCCTGGCCCACGGGCTGGTCACCATCCATTTTCAGGCGGATCAGGTCGTGAGCGGGTTATCCCTCACCTTTCTGGGGACCGGCCTGGCCATGGTGTTGGGCGAAGGGTTGACGGGACAGAATCCTCCTCTCATCCCCAACATCACAATCCCCCTGCTTTCCACTATCCCCTTCATCGGGCCGGTGTTCTTTGAGAACCACAGCGTGCTCGTGTTTGTGGGCTATCTTTTTACGCCCCTATGCTGGTACTATATCCACAAAACCCGTCCGGGGATGCACCTGCGCGCGGTGGGCGAAAAACCCGCCGCCGCCGACACGTTGGGGATCAATGTCTATGGCACACGTTACTTTTACACCTTTGTCGGCGGTATGCTGGCGGGGTTGGCGGGGGCGACCATCAGTCTGGCGGTTTCACCGGGGTGGTACAGCGCCCAAACCACATCCGGGCAAGGATGGATCGCGGTTGGCCTGGTAATCTTTGCCCAGTGGAACCCATTCCGGGCCGCATTGGGCGGTTATCTCTTTGGCGCGATCCGTCGCGGCATTCTGGACCTGCAAGGCCCAGCCACCCTGTTTGGGTTGACCAACCCGCTCTTTATCAACAAAAACTTTTTCTTCTTCCTCCAGATGACCCCCTTCATCCTGACGATCATCGCTCTCGTGTGGGGTTCCCGCGCCGCCGCCCGCAAGCGATTGGGCGCACCGGCGGCGTTGGGCGAGCCTTATATCCGGGGGGAGCGGGGGGTGTAGGACTGGGGGATGGGGTGATAGGGTGACACGGGGACAGGGGGACACAATTTTATAACCTGGCTTCCAAAGCTGGGGAACGCAAATTTGTAGGGCGGAAGGTAGCAGGAGGTTGCGCATCGTCCCCAGGGGCGGGATACCATCCCACCCTACTGGTTCGTGAGGAGAAAAGACAATGGAGCACATTCTAGGGCTAAAATGCACTATCTGTGGCGCAGAGTATGGGGTTGACGAAGTCGAGTACGTCTGTCCCCACCATGGGGACGACGGCATCCTGGACGTCATCTACGACTATGACCTCATCGCCCAGCGTTTCAACCCCGACAAACTGGCCCATGATCCAATTCGCTCTATCTGGCGCTACCTGCCGCTCCTGCCGGTAAACCCTGAGACGACGCGGCAACTGATAGCAGGTACTGTACTGGCGAGCGTTGGCTGGATGCCCCTCTACTCCGCCTCGCGTCTGGCCGCTGACCTGGGTCTACAACACCTGTGGGTCAAGGACGACAGCCGCCAGCCCACCGCCTCATTCAAAGACCGTGCCTCAGCCATCGCCGTCGTCAAGACCCGCGAGTTGGGCTACGATGTCGTCACTACCGCCAGCACCGGCAACGCCGCCGCTGCTCTCTCTGGCCTCTGCGCGGCGGTGGCCCAGCCCAACGTCATCTTTGTGCCCAAGACTGCGCCCCAGGCCAAGGTGGCCCAACTCCTGGCCTACGGCTCGACCGTCATGCTGGTGGATGGCACCTACGATCAGGCCTTCGACCTGTGCTTGGAGGCAGCGCGGGCCTTTGGATGGTACAACCGCAACACCGGCTACAATCCTTATATGTCCGAGGGGAAAAAAACGGTGGCGTATGAGATTTGTGAGCAGTTGGGATGCAGGGAATTGGGGATTGAGAAATTGGGGAGTTGGGAGGCGCCGGATGTGGTGATGGTGCCTGTTGGCGACGGATGCATTATTGGAGGGGTATATAAGGGGTTTAAGGATTTGCTGGCGCTGGGCTGGATTGATCATATGCCCCGCCTCATCGGCGTGCAGGCGACCGGCTCGTCCCCGCTGGTGGACGCCTGGGAGCGCGATCTGGAGGGCTGGGAGATGGAACCGGTGCAGGCCCATTCCATCGCCGACAGCATCGTCGCCGGACTGCCCCGCGATCGCATCAAAGCGCTGCGGGCGGTGCGCGAGAGCGGTGGCGCGTTCATCCGCGTGACCGACGAGGAGATATTGGCCGCCATCCCCGCCCTGGCCCAGGGCTGCGGCGTCTTCGCCGAGCCAGCCGCCGCCGCTGCCTACGCCGGGTTGGTCAAGGCGGTCGAGCAAAGACTGGTCGCGCCAGATGATAGGGTGGTTGTTCTGTCCACCGGCTCCGGCCTCAAAGACGTCGCCAGCGCGATGAAGGCGGTGGGGGAGCAGCCGGTGGTCGTGGAGCCGACGCTGGCTGCCGTCAAGAAAGCTCTGAATACTGATGGGCAGCAGGTTGGCGAATTGAGAGACTGATAGATTGGGATGCCCCCGAGTCTACGAGTTCACGAATCTACGAACCCTATGGAGAGCACAACGGTTGACGTGACGTTTCTTGGAACTGGCGGGGCCTTCTCGGCAGGACGACGAAGCAACCTGGCATTGTTGATCGAGACGGGCGATTTCCACATGCTGGTCGAAGCCGGGCCAATGATCATGCAGCAACTGGCTCGCGCCAACCTGCAGGCTGTTGACATCGAGCGGCTGTTCGTCTCTCATTCCCACGGCGACCACGCGTTGGGATTCCCGATGTTAGTCCTCAATCGCCTGCCACATCCAACCCCGTTTCACATCTACACCGGCGTCAGCACTGGCGCCACATTAAGAACGCTCTGGAATCTTGCCTATCCCGGCTTCGATCCCCACGACATCAACCTCCACTGGCACGAACTATCGGAACAAGACCCAGGAGAGACAAAACTGGTGGAGGGTATCACCCTGCGCACCACTGTGATTCCCCACCCGCCTGGTGTGCCCACATTGGCTGCCCGTTGGGACTTTGCCGGCGGGCCGTCGGTCACTTTTGCCACCGACACTGTCCCCAGCGCTGCTACTGTAGAACTGGCCCGCGATAGTGACCTGCTGATCCACGAGTCTAATTTCAGCGCCGTCCTGCAGCCTGACGCCGACCCCTCCGGGTATTTCCACAGCACAGCCCAACAGGCCGGTGAAATCGCGCGTCGGGCCGGATGCCCGCGCCTGGCGCTGGTGCACCTGGACTCGCAGATCGGCGAGCATCCCGATGTGCTCATCGAAGAAGCGCGCGCGGGCACCGATTTGCAGGTCGTCGTCCCCGAGGATGGTGAGCGGATACGACTGAACAATGGCGAGCGATGATACTCATCAACAACAAAACTTTTGACCGAAGGAGACTAAAATGATAGACCTATCCATCCACAAAGAGCAACTGGAACGAACCGTTCAACGGGCGCGAGAACGGAACATCATCATCCCCACCTTCGCGCAGATGAGGGACCCCACGCTGGTTCCCGATGGCGTCAAGGCCCGGCTCAAGAACATCGGCCTGTGGGACATCACCTCTCCCAACCTATTCCGCATCACCTGGAAGAACGAGCCTGTGGCTCGCGGGGGGGGATACGACGGAGTCAACTATCTGGAACTCCCGAAATCTCTCACGGGGGTGGATGCGCGCATCGTCGCCCTGGTGGGCAAGTGGTTCCCCACCGGTTCCCACAAGGTCGGCGCCACCGTCGCCTGCCTGGTGCCGCGCCTGGTGACTGGCCAGTTTGATCCCACCTACCAGAAGGCGGTCTGGCCCTCCACCGGCAACTATTGCCGGGGCGGGGCCTACAACGCGACGTTGCTGGCCTGTGAGTCTGTTGCTATCCTGCCCGAGGGGATGAGCCGCGAGCGGTTCGAGTGGCTCTCCAAAGTATCCGGCGAGGTCATCGCCACCCCCGGTTGCGAGAGCAACGTCAAGGAGATCTTCGACAAGTGCTGGGAACTGCGGGAGACCCGCGAGGACATCGCCATCTTTAACCAGTTCGACGAGTTCGGCAATCATCTCTGGCACTACGAAGTCACTGGCCACGCGATGGAGGAGGTGTTGCAGCGGGAGATGGGGCCGCAGGACGCCTACCGGGGCGTCGTGCTGACCACCGGCTCGGCCGGCACCATCGGCTGCGGCGACTACCTGAAAGAGATCTTCCCCACCAGCAAGGTGGTCGCCAGCGAGGCGCTCCAGTGCCCCACGCTGCTCCTGAACGGCTTCGGCGGGCACCGCATTGAGGGCATCGGCGACAAGCACGTTCCCTGGATCCACAATCTTAAGAACACCGACATGGTGGTGGCGATTGACGACGATGCCTGCATGAGCCTGGTGCGGTTATTCAACGAACCGGCCGGCTGCGCCTACCTGGTGAAGCAAGGGGTGCCGGAGCAACTGGTGGAGCAACTGGACCTCCTGGGCATCTCCAGCATCGCCAATGTCCTGTCCGCCATCAAGTTCGCCAGGTGGTACGAACTGGGCGAGCACGACGTCGTTCTCACCGTCTTCACCGACTCGATGGAGTTGTACCAGAGCCGCCGGCGGGAGTTGCACGAGCAGCACGGCGAGTATACCGAAGTGGACGCAGCGGCCGACTACCACCGTTACCTGATGGGCTGCACGGTGGACTACGTGGAGGAACTGGGCTACTGGGACCGCCGGCGCATCCACAACCTCAAGTACTACACCTGGGTCGAACAGCAGGGCAAGACCTACGAGGAGATCCAGGCCCAGTGGTACGAGCCCGACTACTGGAGCGGCATCCACGACCAGGTAGAAGAGATTGACGAGCGGATCGAGCAGTTCAACGAGATGACAGGATTGCTGCAGGAGTTGTGAACAGGAACTGAGAACACGCGCCGAAGCAAATTCTAACGACCAGGCCCTCGTTCGGGGGCTTGGTCGTTTGACTTCTGCCCCAGTTTCCACTATACTGGGTACGAAACGGTGCGCGGGGCAAGTCGCCCCCACCCCAGCCCTCCCCCGCCAAGCGGGGGAGGGATCAACCTCCCCCCCGGCGTTGGGGGGGGGGGTGCGGGGGGGGGGCGGCTGGCAAAAGTAGGAGGTTAAATTGTGGG
>JAUWOI010000032.1 GCA_030612185.1 Anaerolineae bacterium | reverse complement strand
CAGCACGGTCCCGGGCAGCGGCGGGTTGACAAACATCGCCCCCTCAACCAGACTCTCTTGGAAGTGGCTGCGCCGCACCGACTCGGGCAGGTCCTGCCACTTGCCGCGCAGCCGCCACTGCTCAGCCTCTCCCTCCATCTGGGCCACCCGCCGTTCGTCGAGGGCCGTCCCAACCCGCTCTGGCAGCGTCAGGTCGTCCACCCGCACGTCGGTCAGCGCGATGCCCAACGTCTGCTCGACCTGGGAACTGCTGCCCAGGATCTCCTGGCGCACCACCTGGCGGCCCATCTGACTCAAGGTCTGGAAATCCTGCTGGTTGATCAGTTGTCCCAGCAGGTCCTTGACCGTGCTGTAGAGAGCATGCACCGGCTCGGCGTACTCGACGGCGATGCGAGCCGGGTCGGTGACGCGGTAGGAGAGCCATAAGGAGACGTTGACCCGCCAGTGGTCGGCGGTGAGGAACTCTCCCTGGGAGACGATGTTCAGGTTGCGGATCTTGGTTTCTACAAGAAGGATTTCGATTTTCTGAAAGGGGAGGCGGAACATCAACTGGCGGCCGGGCCCCATGGTCTGGTCCACCCGTCCGTTGCGCAGGACGACGGCAACTGTGCCCTGACGCACCAGCGGCGCACCCAAGAAACCCTGCTGGGTTTCAACTTTCAAGATCAGGTCCTCCTGAATGGCGGGACTCTGGCTTGCGTTTGATCCTTGTGTATTCCCCATCTTACTCCTCCATCAGCACGCCCCGTACGCGCCGGCCACCGACTCGCTCCCGGGTCAGCGCATCGGAGAGAGCACCCAGGAAGTCTGGGTCATTGGGAGACACCTGGCGTACGATGGTCTGGTGGGCAGCGCCCTTGGGGGTCTCCACGCGCCGGCCGGTGCGCAGCGGCAGCGGGTCAGCACTCAGGCGAGCGAGCAACGCTCGCAGTTCTTCCTCAAGTTCGGGGGCCAGGACGGTCAACTGAAGTCGCCCTGCGGCGTCCTGGCTCACTTCAGCGATGTCTGAGCCTCCGAATTGTCGAATCATCAGTTTCGTCATCTTGCTTCCTCCTACACATGGCGTGCCGGGTACTCGCGCCCGTCGTACACCCAGTCGCGCATAAAGTCGTACTTAACAGAACTCACCTCACGCAACAGATCAGAGTCGTGCTGGTAAGCGGCGTAACTTTCGGAGAAGTCCTCGTAGACGTCGGTTCTGGCGTAGTCGCTCACGAACTCGTCGGGAGCGCCGGCCGTGCTGACCTGCTCCCACGTGGCCTGCGTCTCCGGTGACAGGTTGGCGTGGACGTTGTGCCCCACCTCGTGGGCGATGGTCTCCTCTAACTGGCCCCGGTCTGTGCAGTCCTGCGGAGTCTGAGGGTATACCTCGATGTGACCAGTGGTTTCGGTGGTGTAGTAGTGTCGGCCGGCAACGTAGCCGCCATCGGCATCCTGGTACTCGTCCACGTACTCGACCGACTCAACCCTCGAAGGGGAGACATGCTCTGGTGGGAAGTTCTCCTCCAAGTGCGTCTGAACTTCGTCGTTTGTCATCACGCCAGACTGCTCAAAGCCGGAGACGGGGGAGACCTCTGCTGTTTCGCTGACCTCGGCGCGGCGGGCGAAGTCCCGCTCCAGGTCGGTGCGCTCGTAGGACTCCGGCTGCTCTGGTATCTCCTGGGTTTCCCAGGGTTCGTAGGTTTCCATCGTGCAATCCTCCTTGTGGTCCAGATGCGACCCACTGAGCCACGCCTGGACTCTACTGGACAACGGAGACCGTGATGCTCTCCGAACTGGCGCCTCCAGGATATGGTGGCTGCCCAGGGGTTTCCATCGTGACGGCTGCCTGGAGCGTGCCCGTTCCGACCTGCATGGCTTCCAACACGAAGGTGGCTGTTCTGCTTATGCCAGGGCCGACCAACTCGGGCAATATCACCACCGTCGGTGCCACCTCTTTCAGGAAAGGCTCCCACTGTCCTAGTAACTGGCAGTGCAGGTTGCCGAAAGGCATCTCCCCGGTATTGGTGACGGTGACGGTGACGGTCAGCAACCCACCTACCTGCAGTTCCGGGGCTGAAGGGACGATGCTGACTTCGGCCAGCGGCGGCTTGGGGGGCGGAGGGGGGGCGGTCTCCGTGGGCGTAGGCCCGGCCGTCGGTGTTGCGGTAGGGGCCTCTGTCGCAGGTGGTTCGGTCGGTGGTGCTTCGGCGGTGGGTGTTTCGGTCGGCGATGCTTCCACAGTCAGCGATTCGACAGGCAACGGAGTTGCAGTGGGCTCTTCTGTGCCTCCGAGGAGTTTTGGCCCAAGCATTATGGCTGTCACGACGAGCGCGGCAACGCAAGCGAATGCAGCGACGCCTCCCACCCACCATATCCAGCGCGGGACGCGGCGCTCAGGCGCAGTTGGTGCGGCAGGAGAAGGCGGCGACGCCGGAGGCTGAGCGTAGGTGGGCGGCTGGGCGGAGGGGGCAGACGGCATCGAAGGCTGTGTGGTCGGTGGAAGCGGTTGGGCTGGCGGGGTGGCGTAGGTCGGTGGTTGAGCCAGGGGTGGCATAAGAGCCGTGGGCAGCGGCTTGCCACAGCGGGGGCAGAAGCGGGCACCGGGCTTGGCGGTGGCCCCGCAGGCAGGGCAGACAGCGCCCGGCCGTGCCGGAGGCACCGGTGGGGCAGCCTGCGCTTGTATCGGTTGACCGCACTGTTTGCAGAAACGAGCGTCGGGGCGGTTTTCAAAGCCGCATTTTGGACATTTCATCTCGAACCTCCAGAACTCGGATTTCAGGACAACAACGGATCAGGACAGCAACGGGTTGGGGCAAGACGAGTCGCCCCATTGGCTTATACGATGCGGGCCGGGATGGTCTCAAGCCCCATCTCGCGGGCCAGGTAGACGCGATGACGGCCGTTCAGGATCTCGTAGCGGCCATCCTCGGTCGGCGAAAGAGCGATTGGGTCGGTCTCGTAGTACGTCTTGTGGGCGTCGGTGTAGCCACGGGTGTACCCTTCCTCGGTGTAGTGCCCCAATTTCTGCTGGCGATCCCAGGCATCGGCAGTTTGTTCCCCCTGCCCGGCCTCAATGTGGGGATTGAGTTCTTGCAGACGGGCCAAATCCCGGTGTAGGCCCTCGTAACTGCCAGGACGGAAGTCCTCTGGGCCGTTGACCTCGGGGTTGTTGATCTGGGACAGGGACACATCGCTGATGCCGCCGGCCTCCGGTGGGGCATCTGTCGCAGCGACGATTCTGCTTTGCGCCTCAATCTGGGGCTCGTAAGCCCGCTCGGCGACGGCGCTCTGGAGTTGTCGCCGCTCAGATTGCTCGGGTACAAGGGCAGCATCGCCGCTGGCGGGTTCAGCCTGGGCGACGCGATCTTCCAGCGCCGCCTTCTCTTCCGTCTCCAGACGGGCCTGCTCAATCCGTTGTTCGGGCTGTTGTTCGGGCTGCTGTTCAGGACGGGGAGGCACATCAGCCACCGGTCACCGCCTGCCCTCAGGACCGCCGGGATGCCAGCCCTCGGGTGGCCTGGGGGCACCGGTCTCCGCGTCAAAGTTCTTGACCTCGGTTTTCTCAGGGCCGGTTTCAGCCCGGCTGGCCGCGCCTTTTTCGGTGCTGGCCGTGGCGGGCTGCGTCTCAGCGGGTAGATCCAGGTTGTCCGGAGGAGCCTGCTCACCTTGCCTGGCCTCCGGTTGTGCCTCCGAGGCCTGGCTCAGACGGTGCTCCAGGTCGTGGTATTCCTCCACCCCGTCCCGGCGCGGAGCGTCGGACTCAGGGATCTCAAGCGGATTGTCCATCGCGATCTCCTTCCTGATGGGATGACGTTAAGATTCTTCTCACGTTCTTGACTAACTTGCACTGATTGGCGCTGCTGAAGTCGAGCCGCGCCCCCATCTGTGTAGCATAGCACAGAGCGACTTCCTGCGCAACTTTTGCATCGCTCACTGCCACGAGTTGAGTGGCCGCACCCTCGCACAGGCAGGCCAGTTGCCGCCACATCGTTTGGTCCTCCCGCGTCTCGCGGATAGTGGCGACAAAGTCCCGCTCCAGCGTGCGGCCGGCAGCCACCAGCGATACCTCGTGCCGGTAGAGGCAACGGGAGGCGCAGAAGACACACCCGGCGAAGGGGCCGGCCTCGCGGGCCACCTGCTGGCGGTAGGCCTCGGCGAACGTCCGCAGCGGCGGCTCGATGGCCCCGGTCAGCCGTGCCAATACCGCCTGGTCGTTTTCAAATCCTCGCACCACCTGGACGACGGCGGCGACGAACCGCGCACGCAGGTGATCGGTCACGTTGTAGAACCAGCAGAAGGCGCGGCCCCGGGCCTCAAAGTGATCGGCGGCGGCGTGGAGGAGCAGAGCCAGCATCACCTGCCGCTCGTCGTCAGGCTTGAGGCCGCCGGTGACGCCCCGCTGCAATTGCAGGAGGGCCGCATAGCCCCGCACCGCCTGGGACGGGGCCACCAGCGCCGACAGAAAGTACCTCGCCCAGGCACGGCGGAAGTCGTGGTGGTGCAGGATATCGAGAGCGCGATCACGCACGGTCGGGTCGAAGCGGCCGTCCACACGCGCCACGTACTGGCTGTACCCAGGCGCAGGGTCGTAGAAGGGAATCTGCACGGCCTCCTGCATCGCCTGGCAGATCTGGCCATCATCCGCGCGCCGGCCATCCAGACGTTGTTTGTAGTTGACGATCTGCAGGAGATAAGGGCCGTCGGCGCCTTCAGCGTAGGCCACCGCTCGTCCAACCGGCAGCGAGGTGACCACCCGCAGTTGTGTCTCATTCAGGTTCATCGTACCACCCATCACCTCGCGGTCATCCTGCGCCACGACCCGGTGCATCAATTTCAGGTTGGTGTTCTTGACCGCGTCGGGGGCCAGTTTGGTGGGGATCTGCTCGGCGATGAGCACCCCCTGGCCGTATGCGCGGATCTCTGAGAGCATATTGGCGAACACCTCCACTGCTTGCCCTTTGACGTTGGCCGCCTCGGTTTCGACCTGGGTGGGGACGTTTTTGAGCAGCCGGTGGGCCTCCTCGAAGACGGCCACGTGCTGCAGCCCGTCGCCCGTCGCGCCGGCCTGGGCCTGTAAACGGCGGTACTCGTAGACCCGGGTGAGGATCAAGCCGATGAGAAATGCCTTCTCGTCGTCGTTGCCGATGCGCTCCAGTTCCAGCACGGTGGGGCGGGAGAGGAGATCAGCCATCGGGACGGAGTGAGCAGTGTCCAGCATCAGCCCCTTACCGCCCAGCATCAGACTGCCGACGCGAGTCTGCAGGCCAGCCCGCACGTCCATCTTGATGCGCTCCTCGTAACCCAGCCGCTCGACGACCTCGTCAATCTTGCGGTACAGGTCGCTCAGGGTAGGGAAAACCGGCCAGCGGGCCTCACTTCCCTGTTCTTGGGGCGGGCCTGCCCTGCGCCCCGTCGAAGGGAGGCGTCGGTTGAGACCGGTGGTCAGGTCCCAACCTTTGTCCTGGTAAACCTCGTGCAGACAGGTCTCCAGGACGTAGGGCATCGGCGCGTAGAGGATGAAGGCGGCGTTGAAGACCGACTTGAGGTAGTCAATGTGGGTCTGGACGTGGGTACGGCTGGCGGAACCGACCTCGAACTCGAAGGGGTTGAGGCGGAAGGGGGCGACGGTCTCGTCGCCCAGGGTGTAGACGCGCAGGTTCTCCAGACCAGGGATGGCTCGTAGGTGGCGGTACTCTGCCTTGGCCGGCTCAATGACCAGGAAGGGGAGCCCCTGGCCAGCGTCCCACAGTTTGTCCAGCAGGTAGAAGAGGGTGTTGGTCTTGCCACTGCCGGTGACGCCGACGACCAGGCCGTGCTTGGCGAAATCCCGGCGCGGGATGACGAACCAGTTGCCGGTGGGACGGTCACCCTCGAGAATTTTGCCGACGTTGACGGCGTGCCCCCCACAAACCCCCCCCCCCCCGGGGGGCCACGCGGGGGGGAGGCCAACGGGGGGGAGAACAGGGAGGGGAGCGGTATCGAAGCGGGCGTAGTCGGTGACGCGGTAGCCGGGGAACTCCTGGCGGGGGAGTTGCACCAGCGTGGCCAGTTCGCCGGAATGGAGCAGGGTGGTGAACTCCTCGGGCCGGCTGCGGCTCTCCCGGCGGCAGGCGAAGGTGCGGATGGGATCGGGGGTCGAACCGGGGCCGGCGAAGACGGCGCCCAAGAGCGCCCGCATCTGTCCCAACGTAGCCGGTTCTGTGGCAAATAAGTGGACGTCGGCCCGCCACATTCCCTGGGCCTGGCCCGTCTCCAGCCGCTGCAACTGGCGCTCCAGGTGCTCCAGGCAGCGTTTGGCGCGGTAGTCGGTGACGGTGCGGTTGAGCGATTCCGACTCGCTCCGCTGCTGGTTGGGGCCGACGGTCTGGAGCGTCTGGGCCTGGCGGCTGTGCTGCCAGTCCACGTGGCCGGAGACGGCGGAGAGTTGGGCGAAGAGTTGCTGCGCCTGGCTCGTCACCTCGCCGGGGTCCACCGGCGCGGCGCGGACGAAGTAGCCCCAGGTTTGGCCGTAGAGGCCGCGGAGGAGACGTTCGGTCTGGTGGGTAGTTGGTTGGGTGGATAGTTGGTTGGGTGGATAGTTGGTTGGTTGGGCAGTCTTGCGAGAAGGGATGCCGGTGAGGCGGCCCAGGTGGGCAAAGTGGCCCTGGGCGTTGAGGATGGAGCCGAGTTTGAGGGTGGGCTGCTCCTCCAGCAGGATGCCGGGGAAGGCGGCTGTGAGGGAGGTGCGCAGCGTCGCCTCCGCGCCGGGACCTTCCAGCCCCAGGTAGACCTGCACGCCCCGCAGCCCCCCCAGGACGAGGAAGCACCGCGGGAGCGCCTGGCCGCAGACGCCGGCGACCAGGTCCTCGACGCACTGCGCGAAGTCCGGCCCTTCCGCCCCCTCCCAGAAGCGGGCCAACCCCAGGACGTGCACGAAGGGCACTGCCTCCAGTTGGCCCCATACGGGCGCGGAGGGCGGCGTGGCCGCATCCAGGTGACGGCGCTCCAGAGCGTGGAGAGTTTTAGGGATGTCTATTTGGATGTTGGGTTGGTGGGACATTGGGGGATCATCTCCTTGACCGCAATGGCAATGTTCAGGTTGACGTGCCAGGCACGGTAGACCGCTCCCATACCACCCTGGCCCAGCAGGGAGACGATGCGGTAGCGGTTCTGAAGGATGGTGCCGGTTGTCAGCATTGTATCTCCTCACACCTTCAGACGGATTGGCACATCCGTGGTGTAGTTGTACACCACCTGTACCACCAGGTCACCGTCGGTCTGCACGCCCCACACCGCCACCACGTCGCCCACAGTGATGGCCCCGCTGGGATCCCCGATCATCTTGGCCGAAACCTGGCGGCCGGTGTGAACGTCCTGGACGCGCAGGAAGCGCACCGGTACCTCGTTCCGGTCTATGGCGAAGGGAATCCACGCCAACGGTGCGGCGATGAGGGCCAGTCCCACGGCCGCGGCCACCTTGCCGCCGATGTTGCCCTTCTTCTCCATAACCGGCCCCTGCACATCTATCACTTTGCCTTCGACCTGGGGAGGAGTGTCCCAGGTGCGCAACTGCACATCGAGTTCATCGGGCGATGGGGCCATCAGCGGCGAAGGACCAGCCCAGGGAGCGGGCGGACTGGCGGGCTGCGGGCCGACCATCGCCGCCAGTTGTGTCTCGTCTATGGCCCGCGTGCCGCCGCCTGGTCCCCGGAACGCGCAAACCACTTGCCCGAACGCTATCTGATCCCCAGAGTTGAGGGGGCAGGGAGCCACGATCTTCCGCCCGTTGACCCATGTGCCGTTGCGGCTGCCCAGGTCGCGCACGGTATAGGTGACGCCGTCGGCGGAGATCTCGGCGTGATGGCTGGAGACAGTGTCATCGGGTAGCACCACGTCGCAGCCAGGGACGCGGCCAACGACCACCACCGGCGCAGAGAGCATGAAAGCACACCCATCAGCCGTCACCAGCGCAGCCGTAGACAACGCTTCGCTGGGAACCGGGGGGAGCACAGCCCGCGCCACCTGAGGCAACTGGGGAATATGTGCCCCGCAGACGTTGCAGAACTTTGCACCGGGGCGAAGTTGACAACCACAATTGGGACAGTTCTGGACACCCTGCTCTAACATCACGAACCTCCACGCACAACTATACTCTTCGACCGCAATTTGCGCAAAATTGGGCGCCAGGCTGTAGCGTAGCGCTGCAGTGAGGACAAGTCAGGGGTATCGGAGCCGCTGCCACCGGCTGACCGCAGGTTCGGCAGAACCTCGCGCCGGGTCGGATAGGTGCGCCGCAGTAGGCGCAGATTGGCATCGAACCTGACCCCCCAGCCTGCTTCCTTACCATGGAAGGGGGTGCGTCCCTGGGCACAGGCTGGCCACACGCGGGGCAGAAGCGCGCCTCGGCCCGCAATGTCCTCCCACAACTGGGACAGATGACCGGAGCAACAGGGAGTGGTGGGGCAACCGTTGGCTCGCCCATCACCGCCGTCCCGGTGCGCGGCGAGGCGGACGGTGTGGCCAATGGTGGCGGAGCGACCGGCGGCGGCAGGATGGGCTCCGGCTCGGCCAGTTGCCCCCGGCCCCGCACGCGGTCGTAGAGACCCGGCAACACCAGCATCACCAGCAGCGGCAAAGCCCCCAGGCAGGGCCACAGGTTGAGCGAGGGGGTGAGCGTGCCGCCCACGGCGTAATTGCCCACCGCCGTCACCGTCCCGGCCTGCAACCGCACTGTCACCTCCACCTGACGGGTGGTACCGTCGAGCCGTGGCGTGGGGGAGGTGTAGGTCAGCGAGTACTCGTCCTGCAAACTGCGGGCCAGTTCGGAATACAGTCGTGCCAGGTCACCACTGGATGGCTCCTCGTAGTACTGACCGCTGGTCTCCTGAGCCATTTGCTGCAGCACCCCGCGCTCTACATCTGTCCCCAATCCGATGGTGTAGAGAACGACGTTATGATCCTGGGCATAGTCTATCACAGTGGACGCGGTGCGGCTGCTCTGTTGGTCAATTCCATCGGTCAGTGCCAGCACGACTTTACGGCCGGTCGTGCCGCGCAACATATCCACCGCCCGATAGACTGCGTCGTAATAGGCCGTGCCACCACTGGGAGACAGGCGGTTGATACATCCCTGCAGGTCGGTGCGAACGCTGCCGTCCATCAGCCGCAGGGAGCCTAAAACAGTGGTCGTGTCGTCGAAAGTGACGACGCCCAGACGGTCGTGCCCGTCCTGCAGGTGATCCAGGAAGGTCAAGGCGGCAGCGATGGCATCTTTCATCTTGCCCTCGTTCATGCTGCCGCTATGGTCAACCAGCATCACCGCCGTCACCGGCTGCGCGCCGCCCGCGATGAAGCCAGCGACGTTGACCGCAACGTCGTCTTCGACGACGGAGAAAGCGCCCTCGGGCAATCCTGGCACCGGCTGCCCACTGCTGTCGAGCACAGTGAGGTAGATGGTGACGTCAGCGAGGTCGGACTGATCGTAGTCGAAGTAGGTGATCACAGCGGCGGAGCCATCGGCCGCTGGGGTGGCCTGGCGACGCCAGAAGTCCACGCTCATCAGTCCAGCCCATCCCGCCGCACAGGCGAACAGCAGAAACAGGAATATCCAGCGTCTCATGAGGCCGCTCCTTTCCGCTCGCTCAAGAAGACAAAGCGCGTTTTGCCAACTTGTATTCTGTCTTGATGGCGGAGAGGGTGGTGCTGCACCGGCGCGTATCCCTGGGGCTCACGGAGGAGCACTGGCCCATCGCGCGGCTCGATGACGGACGTTGGGCCTTCCTGCAGGATGGCCGCATGGTGGGGTTGCACGTCTGGGGCGCCAGGGATCACGACCGCGCAGTCGGCGGCCCGACCCAGTATCTGCACCTTCTTGCGTGGATCAAGGGTAATCGTCTGCCCCTCCAGTTTACCACGGGTGAACTTCAGCCAGGCTGTGCGCAGCACCACCTCGACCAGGCCGATGAGGCCGCCAATGGCGGCTCCCAGGATGATCAGACCCATCGCGCCACTGATGCTCAGCCCCAGGTCCCGATTGTGTGTGATCATTTGCAGGAGGGCACTCAAGCGCTCGCAGGTGCTGCCGCCGACCAGCCCGCCCAGCAGCCCGCCGAGTGCACCGTAGCCAATCTTGGTCAGCGACCACTGACTGATGCCCTGGGCAGTGCCCACCAACAGTCCGAAGAGCGCCCAGCCCAGCGCCCGTGGCCACACGCCGCCCCCTCCGAGGAGAAAGACAACCTCACTGAGAGCCAGTCCCAGAGCCCCGCCGAACGCACCGACGAGCCCGCCCAGGAATATGCCCTTGAGCAGCCGTCCAAAAGAGCGGCTGGCAAAGAGGCCGTCGTAGGTGCCGATGGCTGCGCCGATGGTCACACCGACCAGCGCGCCGATGAGGGCGTCTTTTATCAACAGCCCGAGAAAGCCCGGCAACTGGAGCCAGGCCACGGGTATCGTGAGCGTCCAGCCGGCCAATCCGCCCAGGGCGCCCAGCACGGCGTGGACGTAGATGCGGCGAAAATCGAGCGTCATAGTGTATCTCCTTGCTGCTGGTCAGAATGCAGACGGGCATGGCAACACAGATCGTCCTCCCATTTGGCGAAAGTCATCTCAGATCTCCAGACCATACAGGATGTCACCCACGCGAGGTAGAAGGCGCTCCGCCAGAAACGCGACTCCCTCTATCAGAAGTCCCCCTCCGGCAGCGGCGAGGAACAGGGTCCCGACGTCATGACTCACTCCCACGCGTGTCCAGAGGACAGCACCGCCGATGGTCGTGACGAGTGTGTGCGCGATCGGGGCACGCCAGCGCCGACGCCCTGTGGCTGCGTAGACCAGCGGGCCAGCAATGGCGTAGGAGGGCAGGTTGTTCCATAGCACAGGGACATTAAAAACCAGCGGGCCGAGAAGCCAGGCGGATGCGGCGGCACTGACGAGCAGAGCCGCCAGCAATGCGACCTGTTGAGCCGTGCTCAACTGGCGTGTCAGCCGCTGTGTGAAGGCCACCAGGCGTTGGGTCGGACGGCCGGTGGCAGGGGCGACGCCAGTACCCTCGGATTGCGCCAGCGCCTGAAAGATCAGATCTCCCACGAACCAACCGGCAGCGCCCATCAACAGCGCCCCCACGCTCAGGCCAAGATAACGCTCAAGCGAAATGAAGGAAGCGAAAAGGATGATCTGCGACGCCAAGGTGCCGACGACCGCCATCACCATGGCCGTGGCCATCTCCAGCGGCCAGCGCGTATCGCGTGGGACAAGGACAGGCATAGGGCCCCGGCGCTTCGAGAGAGCACTGACCTGAGACAGAGCAGCGACAGGCCCTACTCTCGCACCAGTTTCCACCCCCAGCGCGGCCATCATCTCATGGGCGCTCTGAACACGCTGGTTCAGGTCAAGCGCCATAGTCCGCAGGATCGCGGACTCCACCCCCGGCTGCAAGTCGGTTCGCAGGCGACGCGGGTTGATGAATGCAGACGGCGTCGCCCATCGGTCTATGGCGGAGAGCGGCTCCTGGCCGGTGAGCGCGTGGTACATTGTCGCCCCCAGGCTGTAAAGGTCGCTGCGCGGCTCGGTGTGACGTCCGCCCAGGCCATAGTGCTCTGGCGAGGCGTACTCGGGGGTGCCCATGCCGCGCACGATGCGCTGGGTCTGGGGATGGCGGGGATCCCATAGTTTGACCAGCCCGAAGTCCACGAGCACCGCACGCCCATCAGGATGGATGATGATGTTGTGCGGCTTGATGTCACGGTGGACGATGTGGTGCGCGTGGCAGGCAGCCAGCGCGTCCAGCAATTGGCCAGCCCAACTCACGACCCACGCTTCGGGCAACGGTCCCTGCCGGGCGATGAGCGTGTCCAGGTCCTCCCCCTCAACGAAATCCATCACCAGGTAGGCGTTGCCGCCCCACTCGAAGTAGTCCGTGACTCGAGGGAGATTGGGATGGACGAGCCCTGCCAGCACCTGGGCTTCGCCCTGGAACTGGGCTCGCAGTTGGGCCAATGTAGCCGGGTCAATGCCCGGCTCGGGCACCAGTTCCTTGAGCGCGACGGGGATGTTGAGGCTGAGGTCCCAAGCGCGGTAGACGGCGCCCATCCCGCCCTGACCGAGCAGGCGGGCGATGCGGTAGCGGTTCCGAAGTACGCTTCCAGATTGCAGCATCTCAGTACTCCTAGCGGGTATAGAACATGGGCGACCAGACAGGCCAGGTATCACTGGCGCTACTATGAGTCACCTGCACAACATTGTCTCCGTTCACACCCATTATGTAGATTTCGTTATCACCATCACGGTCAGAGGTGAAAGCCAGCCGCAGGCCGTCAGGTGACCAGGAGGGTCCCCAGTCATCGGCCGGATGATCGGTCAACCTCGCCAGCCCAGAGCCATCGGCGTTCATCACATAGATATCTCCATTATCATCTCGGTGAGAGTAGAAAGCAATTCGTCGGCCATCGGGTGACCAGGCTGGGAAGGAATCCTTGGCCGAGTGGCGGGCTAGATTGACTGGAGCGGAGCCATCAGTACTCATCACCCAGATATCCTGGTTCCCCGTTCGATCCGAGACAAAAGCGATATGCTGACCATCGGGCGACCAGACTGGTAGTTGGTCATCGGCTGGATGATTGGTCAAGTTCGCGACGCCTAAATCACTCAGGTTGACCACGTAAATCTCCCAGTTGCCATCGCGATTAGATTTGAAAACAACCTTCGAGCCGTCAGGTGACCAGGCGGGGTGATCGTCGTCTTTTGGA
This sequence comes from Anaerolineae bacterium, assembly GCA_030612185.1. The sequence goes on along the minus strand of JAUWOI010000032.1, from coordinate 4,617 downwards.
TGGTTCGTCAGCCTGGTAACCCCTGAGCCGTCTGTGCTCATCACATAGATCTCCCAGTTGCCGTCACGGTCACTGTCGAAAGTAATTCGTTTCCCATCGAGTGACCAGGCAGGATCACCATCGTCGGTTGGGTTATTGGTTAGATTCACGAGGCCCAAACCGTTCTCGTAAATCATATAGACCTCCCAATTGCCGTCACGGTATGAATCGAACACTATTGAGAGTAGCGCCGGCGTGGGAGAGGCCGGTATGGCCGTGGGCGGCACCTGCGTCGGCGCGGGGCCGTGGGTAGCCGTGGCGACGACGACTTGCGGTGTGAAGGTGGGTGCCACGATGACCGGTGTGTGTGGCACACTGGTCTGGCTATCATCCTGGATTGAGCGTAGGATAACGCTGGCCCCGATCAGACAACCGACAAGCAATACCAACAGCACAGCGCCGCTCACGCCCCACGCCCAGACCGGCAGCCTGGCACGTCTTCCCGTAGGTCTGGCAGGAGCAAATCTGGGAGGATGAACAGGTATGATGCTGCGCAACGCCCCCGCCATCTCCTGCGTGCTGGAGAACCGTTGCGTGATCGGCAACTCCATCGCTTTGAGCACTGCTGCCTCTGTCTGTGGGCTCACGTATGGGGCCAACGTGCGCGGCGGCGCAAATCGCTCCGGCATCGCCATCCGGTCTGTCGCACTCAGCGGTGCCTCTCCCGTGAGGGCGTGGTACAGCGTCGCTCCCAGGCTATAAAGGTCAGAGCGGGGATCGGTGTGCCCTGCGAGCGCACTATACTGCTCCGGCGGTGCGTACTCCGGCGTGCCCATTGCCCGTATCACCGTCTGGGTACGGGGATTGTGGGGGTCCCACAACTTCACCAACCCAAAGTCCACCAGCACCGGCTTACCCTCTGGAGTGATGATCACGTTCTGCGGCTTCACGTCGCGGTGGACTACATTCCGAGCGTGGCAGTAGGCCAGCGCGTCGAGCAACTGCTGCGCCCATTCCAGCACTTGCGTTTCCGACTGGGCTCCCTCGCGCTGGATGTGCTCTGCCAGGCTCTCCCCCTCGACGAAATTCATCACCAGGCACTCGGAGCCACGCCAGGAGAAGTAATCAGTCACGCGTACCAGGTTGGGATGGTCGAGACTGGCCACAACCTGGGCCTCGCGCTCGAACTGCTGGCGCAGTTGGGCCAGCGTGCGGGAGTCGGCGTTGGGGTCGGGTGTCATCTCCTTAAGCGCCACAGGGATGTTCAGATTGGTGTCCCAGGCGCGGTAGACGGCACCCATGCCGCCCTGGCCCAACAGAGCGACGATGCGATAGCGATTATGGATGATTTGGCCGGTGGTCACTGTCATTGGACCTCTCCCGTGTTCAATCCTCGTTCTTCATCAGAGCCACGGCAGTATTACCCTCCTGCCAACAACTCATCAAAGGTAACCAGGTGAGTCGCTGTATCGTCGAGACGGCCCTGCAGGAGAGCCATCCGCGCCTGATCCAGTTCTTGGTAGGCGCTCATCTGCGCGGTGGTGCCGGTGAAGTCGGCGAACAGTCTGTCATAAGCCGCGGCGACTTCAGTCACGTAGTATGCAAGTTTGTCGGCATCGAAAGTCAGAGAGTAGTCGGAAGACTCAATGGCTGCGATCCACTCGGCTTCAAGACCGGTCAAGCCTTGGCCATAGACGCTGTAGTAGTCTCCCGTGTGGTAGACCTCGGCAAACCTGTCCGTGCCGTATTCCTCAATCAAGTACTTAACGAAACAGCCTGCCGCATAGTAGGTATCCAGGTCACGGATGTGCCCCTGGAAGGATGGTGCCCCAGATACATGGGGCAGTTGGCCAATCTGGTGATAGGCGGCACAGAATTCCTCGATCGAGAGGTAGCTCGGATCCTGTCCCTCCGCCAACTTCATTCCCACATAGACAGCCACGCCCTCGTGCAGCATCACCGAGGCGGGGCGGCCCATCGTGTTCCAGGTCATTGTATGTGTGTGTTCGTGGGTGGCAATATACTGCCGATCGGCCGAGGTGCCGGTACCGTCGTACAGGAAGAAGAAGCGACGCTGCGAGGAGAAACTGCGTCCCCGCAGCGCCAGATTGGGCGACTTAAAGAGGGAGCCAGCAACATACACATCGAAATGGACTTCGAGATTGACGTCAAGTGTGCTTTCGATATGAGTCAGGCTAGTCTCTACCATCCCCACGATGGTGTCACGGTTCTGGGCAGGCAAGGAATTTGGTTGGTAGTGAAGAGTAAAACGGTCGGCCTCCACTGTCAACGGATAGGCGGCTTCCAGATCACCTTCGAGTATTGAAGGTTGCCAGGTCTGGGTGACAGGTTCAGCCGTCGGCACCTCAATGTCCGTCTCGCCAAGAGGGATAGTTAATTTTTGCCCGGCCCAGATATCATCGGCGGAGGCCAGGCCGTTGACCGCCACAATGTCCTCGACAGACACGTCGTATCGCTCAGCGATGCTGGATAGCACCTCGCCGGAGACTACAGTATGGATGACTGCTTCCCCGTGTATAAACGGGGTAGGGGTAGAAAGGGTCACAACAGAGAGAGGAATGGTGAGCACCTCGCCGGGGTAGATGTCGTTAGAGATCAACCCATTAGCAGCCTTGATCGCCTCAACCGTCGTATCGTAGTCATCAGCAATGACAGAAAGTGTATCACCGTCCTGCACGATGTAGGTGGTTGTCTCAGGCGACGGTGTCAGTGTAGGGGATGATTCAAGTGTAGCACTGGGGACGGCAGCAGGTGTAGCGGAAGGCGGAGAAGTGGCGGTGAGGGTAGGGGTAGGTTGAGCGGTAGGGACAGCCGCCATGTAGTAGGGACGGGCGAGCAGGGCTATGCCTGCCAGCAATATGAGCCCCAGCCCTATGCCAATACCTGCACCGATGATGATGTCCTTGCGTTGTGTTCGCATGTCCGCTCTCCTTACTCTGACCAGTCTGTTGCCCAATTATCGCTGCCACTGAGCAAAACCTGACGGCCGCTTCCACCGGCAGCAACTACTTCAATCCCACCGTCAGAGTTAAAGATAATTTGCCCGTTCGAGGACCAACTGGGCCGGCCGGGGTGGCTGCCGATGGTCAGTTGAGTCGCCGGGCCACCACCCACAGGGATGATCCAGATAGTTTGTGCGGTGGCGCTATCATTCCCGGTAGCCGACACAGTCGAGTGATAGGCAACGTACTGTCCATCAGATGACCAGCAAGGCCAGCGGCAATTGGTGCTACAGCTTGTGAGGCGAGCTGTGTTGCCCGTGTGTAGGTCGTAGACGTAGATTTGCCAGCGCCCGCTCCGCTCGGACATAAAGAGCACTTTCTGTCCATCTAGCGACCAGGTTGGGGAACGGCCCAGGATCATCATGCCGCCGAGACGCTGCTGGTTGCTACCGCCTGCGCTCATCACCCACAGTTCGCCATCAGAGTTGTGATAGCTGCCCGCCGCACTGATCCGATAGACGATTTGAGAACCGTCGGGCGACCAATCGGGTTCACGCTCGTCCGTGCCAGATGTGTGAGTCAATTGGGTGGGATTGCCTCCACTGCTGCTTACGGTCCATATATCGTAAGAACCACCGCAGTCAGCCTGATAAGCGATGTGACGCCCATCGGGAGACCAGGCCGGCTCGGCCTCGTCGCAGGCTTGACAGGCCACGCAGGTGCGCTCGCTGCCATCGGCGTTGGCTACATAGATGTCAGTATTCCCAACGGGTCCGTGTACATAGGCGATACGCAACGAGGCTGGAGTGGGTGTTGCTGTTATGGATGGTGACGTGGCTGCTGGCGATACGGTATGCGCCGGTGTGATGGACGACGGGATGGGAGTGTCTGTGGAAACCGGTGTTCCGGTTGAGTATGATACCGTTGGCTGTACGACGACCAGTTTGAGCAAATCGGACCACGGGACAGCTCCAATCGTCACAACAACGCACAGCCCCAGGAGCAGCACACCCGCAATTCCCATGCCGATCCAGATCCCTCGGCGTGGACGTGAGGGGACAGTGGTGACCAGTGGCGCGTAGGCCTGTGCATCCGCCGTCCCTTGCTGCGGCAACACCCACGTGGGCGGGAACAATGCCTGACGCAGTTCGTTCACGCTCCGATATCGCAGGTCAGGCTGCATCCGTGTGGCACGGGAAATCACCTCCTCCACGTGCGCTGGCAGTCCCTGCATCAGGCTTCCAGGGGACGGTAAGGGAAACGGCGTGGCGGCAGTGATCGGGTCATACCCGGTCACCATCCAGAGCAGCAGCGCCCCCAGGCTGTAGACGTCCGTACGCGGGTCACTCTGCCCCAGACCTCCGTACAGCTCCGGCGCGGCGTACCCCGGCGGCCCCAGGCTCACCGTATCCCGCGTCTGCCCAGGTTTGAAGAAGCGAGCGATGCCAAAGTCAATCAACCTCACCTCGCCGTGCGGCGTCAGCATCACGTTCCCCGGCTTTAGGTCACGGAACACCACCGGTGGGGTCTGACTGTGCAGAAACTCCAACACGTTGCACAACTGGCGGACGATGTTCATCGCTTCGTCCAGCGGTAGACGCCCACCCCTCGCTCGCTCCAGCCGCTCTTCCAGCGTATCCCCCTCCACGTAGTCCATCACCAAGTACCAGTTGCC
>JAUWOI010000184.1 GCA_030612185.1 Anaerolineae bacterium | reverse complement strand
AGTCCGACTAGGAAACAGCAGCCTCTCAGTTCGAGTTCTATACCCTCCCGCAGGCTGTTGTAGACCTCTGGATACGATCGCACAGACACTCTCGCCCGACGCGGTGCGGGGACATGTGCAATCGGCGATCAACATGATGGTCGTCGCGGCCACCGCCATGGTCGAGGGTCTTTCAGCCTTGCTCGGCTCTCTGATAGCGGTGCAGACTGTCTTTGTGATGGCTGGAGTCGTGACGATGCTGGCGGGCGTGGCAGCTGCCTTTGTCCTGCGTGGGGCAGCCCGGCTAATGGAGCAAGTCACCGTGACGTGAGGGAAGACAATGGGTTTTTGTGACAAGAACGCCATTGTTACTGGTGGATCGAGTGGCATCGGCAAAGCGATAGCCAAACTACTGGTGCGGCGTGGGGCCAACGTGGCCATCATCGCCCGCCGGCAGCCACTGCTTGACGCCGCGCTGCAGGAATTCGAGGCCGTGCGAGTAAAGCGGACCCAGGTCTTCCAGACCTTCTCCGCAGATATCTCCGACTGGGGGCAGGCACAGGCTGCTATCAATGCCGTCACTGCGGACGGGCGCACACCAGACATCCTCATCAACGCGGCGGGCCTGGCTCACCCCGGCTATTTCGAGGCACTGCCCGTTGACGTTTTCCGCCGGACGATGGAGGTAGACTTCTTCGGCACACTCTACCCCTGCAAACTGGTCGCGCCGCTGATGATTGAGCGGCACAGCGGGCATATCGTCAATTTCTCCTCGGTGGCCGGCTTCATAGGTGTCTTCGGCTACACCGCCTACAGTGCGGCCAAGTTCGCCATCCGTGGTTTCTCCGACGCGCTGCGCGCAGAACTCAAGCCCCACGGAGTACACATCTCCGTCATCTTTCCACCCGACACCGACACGCCACAACTCCACTACGAAGACCAGTTCAAGCCGCTAGAGACCAGGCGACTCGCCAGTAGCGCTGGCCTGATGAAGCCGGATCAGGTGGCACAAGCGGTGATCAGGGGCATCGAGAAGAACCGCTACGTTATCACACCCGGACTGGAGAGCGCGCTCTACTTCTGGCTTACCAATGGACTCTTCGGCTTTGTCCGCTGGTACACAGACAGGATCGTTGCCAAGGCGCGCAAGGAGAAAGACGCACAATAAGCGCGAGAGATGGAGAGTCAGGGAGAGTCAAGATGAGTCCCAAATACATTATCGCCCACGATGTAGGCACGAGCGGCAACAAGGCAGTGCTGGTGGATACGGAGGGAAACATCCACGCCAGCGCCTTCCAGCCTTATCCAGTCCACTACCCTCGCCCCGACTGGGCCGAGCAGGAGCCGGAGGACTGGTGGAACGCAATCACCGTCACCACGCGCCAGGTGGTAGAGCAATCCGGCGTCGCGCCCCGGGACGTGCTGGCGATGGTCTACACCACCCAGATGCTGGGCATCATCCCGATGGGAGCCGACGGCCAGCCGCTGCGCCCGGCCATCATCTGGCTGGACGGGCGCGCACCCAGGCAGGCGGAGCGAATTATGCGCAAGTTCCTGGGGCGACGCGTCTTCGCCGCCGTCGCCGGTGCAGAACTCTCTGGCAAGGATGGCCTGCCTAAGTTGCTCTGGCTCAAGGAGAACGAGCCGGAAGTCTACAGTGAGATGACCTGCTTCCTGGACGTCAACGGCTATCTCACCTACCGGGCCACCGGTGAGATGGTCTTCGAGTGGTCCTGCGCCTCGGCCATCGGCTTCGACTTGAAGAAGAAAGACTGGCTGCGGGGAATCATAGGCTACATGGGATTTGACCTGGACAAGTTCCCTCCGCTGGTGCGTTCGGTGGACCAGGTGGGGGGGCTGACGGCGGAGGCGGCACGGGCGTGCGGGCTGCTGGAGGGCACGCCAGTCTTCGGTGGCGGCGGCGACGCACCAGGGGCAGCAGTCGGCTCCGGCGCGGTTGGGGAAGGGGAAGGCCACATCTACCTGGGCACCTCCGGCTGGGTGGGCGTCGTCACTCGCAAGACCCCCACCGGTCGCCACGGCATCGTTTGCCTCCAATCCGCCGACCCCGACAAGGCGCTGCTCTTTGCCGAGATGGAGACGGCCGGGGCGTGCCTCAAGTGGATCGCCGACCAGTTCTACCGCCACGAGCAGGCCGACCCCGCTATCCCCAACGTCTACGCGTTGATGGACCGGGACGTGGAGTCCATACCGCCCGGCTCCAACTACCTGGTCGCCACCCCCTGGATGTACGGGGAGCGGGCTCCTATCGCCGATACGTGGGTGCGCTCCACTTTCTTCAACCTCAGCGCCGACCACACCCGCGAGCACCTGCTGCGTGCGGTCTACGAGGGCGTGGCCTACAACCTGCGCTGGATTATCGAGATCGTAGAGCAGACCTTCGGCTTCCCGCTACCCACGCTGCGAGTGATCGGCGGCGGAGCGCGGGGCGCACCCTGGATGCAGATCATCGCCGACGTGACCGGACGGAGCGTCGAGACGGTGGTCAACCCGCAGGAGGCCGGGGCGGTGGGCGCTGCGCTCACAGCCGCGATCGGGCTGGGGTTGTACCCGGACTTCGAGGCATTGAAGCAGGTAGTGCGGGTAGAACACACCTTCGAGCCCCAATCAGACAACTGGGAGGTCTACGACCACCTCTACCGGGCCTACAAACGGCTCTACCGCTGCCTGCGCGACCTATACCGGGAGGTGAACGAGGTGCGGTTTGCAAGGTAACTGGTGGTTTTACCACCGCCAATGATTCAGAACGTAAAATTGACCTTCCAGAGGCACTCCGGCCTGGACGATGTTCTCAATCGCACGCACGATGTCGGCGTAGGACATGTTTCTGCTACGATCCGCCTCTTCACACACTGCCAGAACCCCGTGGTGGTGCGGGTGCTTCTGGTGCAGGCACTCAAAATCGTCGGCATCTTTGGTGACGATGGTGAACCTATGTTCCAGCGCGTATCGGAAATGAGATGGGTCGTCGTAGCCGGTAAGACCTGCTTTTGCCGGGGTTTGAACCTCGTAGCCCGCATTCACGAGCATCCGTTGAAAGCGCTTGCTGTAGATACAATCGTCCAAATAGAGACGCGGCTTCACACGACGTATCCCTTTGCGGCCAGACGCGCGGCTTCTTCCCGCGCTTCTGCTTCGATGAGGTCACAATGCAACTCGTAGTAGGCCAGTGCCTCTTTGGCTTGTTCTACAGGCAGTTCCAGGTCGTCTGCTGCCTCTTCAGGAGTCAGGTGATTGGCCTGCATTGTTGAGATCAACTGGCCGACAGTCATACTGCGGCCCTTCAGATACAACTGCCGTCGCCAGGGATGGGGACGTGCGACGAGGTATTGGTAGGTTTGCTCTGGCTTACGTCCCTGCTGCCAGATGCGGAATACCTGATATTCGTCATACGGAACGAGGACGCCGACAGGCTGACCATCCTGCTGTACAAGCATCAGGTGTTGGGTCAGTGCGTCCCGGTCAATCGTCAGCGTATAGGGAGCCTGCGCCTCTTTGAGGGTCAACGTCTTCATATTTCATCACCTCGTTCGTATTGTAACACCGTGGGAACGGGCTGTCAAACTTGCACATTGAATCGGAAGAGTCAAGAAGGGGTGAGATACTGGATTTAGACGACCTGCGGACTCGATACGCCACTGATTTCCAGACGGGCGCTGTAGTGAGCAGCGCCGACCTTCCACCCGCGCTGGCTGGGCTGGAGTTCTACCTGCTCTCAATCAACGGTCGGATCGTGCTGCGCCAGGGGGAGGAACTGGTGATAGTGCAGTCTTACCCGGAGATGGAGGCTATCACTGACCCGGGCCAACTGCCCCCTACCCGATGCTGGCCGAGGTCAAGGCCGACGGCGGCAACATCCGCCTGGTCCACCTGCCCGATCGGGATACCTTCGCGGCTATCACGCGCGGCGGTCACCTCGAAGGCAGCATCACCGCCATCCTAGCCATGCTCGCTATTCTACCATCATTTGGGCTGACTGAACAGGATTTCTCTCCGACAAACTGCTAGGAGCAAACTATGGACATCAATGAGTTTATGGGAGAACTGGAGCGCTCTGTCAAGCCGTACAAGGATGATTTTGTCACCCTCTCCCACATCCCCGAGGTCGGCCGCGACAAGGAAGATATCCTCAAGATAATGGAAACATTCAGGCACATAGAGGAGGCGAGGTGGAAAGATGGCTTTGCTTCGGGGGCTGTGTATCACGGTGACGATGAGCACATAGATTTTCAGAACAGGGTATATGCCATCAATTCACAGAGCAATCCTCTTCACACCGACCTGTGGCCCAGCACCACGAAATTCGAGGCGGAAGTGGTGGCTATGACAGCGAACATGCTGGGCGCAGACATCTCAGATGATGAAATATGCGGGACCGTCTCGTCGGGAGGCACGGAGAGCATCCTGCTGGCCATGAAGACGTATCGAGACTGGGCCAGAGACAAGAGAGGAATCACCAAGCCCGAAATGATCGTCCCTTCCACTGCCCACGCAGCGTTCGACAAGGCGGCTCAGTATTTCAACATCAAGATGATCCATGTCCCAGTGGACGCCGACTACAGGGCCAATGTAGCCGCAACCAGAAAGGTCATGACCAAGAACACCATAGTCATCGTGGGATCGGCTCCTTCGTTTCCCCACGGCATTATTGATCCCATCCAGGAACTGTCCGAACTGGCAAGGAAGGAGGGGATCGGTTTTCACACGGATGGATGTCTTGGTGGGTTCCTTCTTCCCTGGGCAAAGAAACTGGGCTATGACGTGCCGCCATTCGATTTTAGATTGCCCGGCGTGACTTCTATATCAGCCGACACGCACAAATATGGATATGCCGCCAAGGGAACGTCGGTCATCCTGTATCGCGGTTTGGAACTACGCCATTATCAGTACTACATCACGACGGATTGGCCGGGCGGTCTGTATTTAACCCCCACGTTCGCCGGCAGTCGCCCGGGCGCTCTGAGCGGGGCGTGCTGGGCGGCCATGGTAACCATGGGGGAGCAGGGATACATGGAGGCCGCGAAGAGAATACTGGGAACGGCTGCGTTGATCAAACGGGGAATCGAGGAGATTCCAGACCTCCATGTGCTCGGAGATCCTCTATGGGTCATCGCATTCGCATCGGAGACGTTGGATATCTACGCGATCATGGACTACATGGCCAAGAAAAAGTGGAGTTTGAACGGCCTCCAATTGCCTCCCTCTGTCCATATCTGCGTGACCCTGAGACACACTCGGCCAGGCCTTGCGGAAAGATTCATCGCCGATTTGAAAGCGGCTACAGAGTATGTCAGGATGAATCCAGGCGTGCAGGGGATGATGAGTCCCGTGTACGGTTTGACCGCCAACGTTTCCCTCAGGGGTGTGGTGCGTGACTTCCTCAAAGGGTTTTTGGACCTGGTGTACAGAGTGTGACCCATCTCAGGTAGGAGAGAGTTGGACTCTTGGTCAGACTGACGCAGCCAGAAGCGTTGTTGTTATTGACGTCGCGGCAACACGTGGAACGCATCGCCGGGGAGATCCAGGAACACCCGGCTCCCCTCCTCAAAAATGTCCCCCTGCTGCGGGTCGTAAACTACCACCGAGATGAATTGGTCGTGGGTCTCGACCTCGTACTCCACAGTTGAGCCCAGGTAGACCATCTGCTTGACCTCGCCCGCGTAACGCCCCTCTTGCCGGCTCACCCGCACCGCTTCCGGCCGGATGACCAGGTAGACCGGCTCGCCGGCGGTGAACTCTCCCTGGGAGGCAGGGAGGGTCAACAAGCGCCCGAACAGGTCGAACGTCATCCGCCCGTCCGCCCGGCCTTGCACGGTGCTCTCGATAAAGTTTGCCCGGCCGATGAAATCGGCGACGAACAGGGAGGCCGGCTGCTGGTAGATTTCGGACGGTGTGCCAACCTGCTCGATCTGGCCGTCGCGGATGACCACAACGCGGTCGGAGAGACTCATCGCCTCCGCCTGGTCGTGGGTGACGTAGACGGTAGTGATGCCCAGCCGCTGTTGCAGCCGGCGAATCTCGACGCGCATCTGCACCCGCAACTTGGCGTCGAGGTTGGAGAGCGGCTCGTCGAAGAGCAATACCTTGGGCTGCATGACCAGCGCCCGCGCCAGCGCCACCCGCTGCTGCTGCCCGCCCGACAGTTGGTGCGGCATCCGGTCCCCCAGCCCCACCAGGTTCATCAACTGCATCACGATCTCGACACTCTCACGGATCAGGTCCGTTGGCTGCTTCTTGACCTTGAGGCCGTAGGAGATATTGTCGAACACCGACATGTGGGGGAACAGGGCATAGTTCTGAAAGACCATGGCCATGGGCCGCTTGTTGGGCGGCAGGTCGTTGATCACCTCACCGTCGAGCAGAATCCTGCCCGAGGTGGGGAACTCGAAACCGGCGATGAGCCGCAGCGTCGTCGTCTTGCCGCAGCCTGAAGGCCCCAGCAGCGTGACGAACTCGCCCTGGTGGATTTCGAGGCTGAGCCTGTTGACGGCCCGCACCTGGCCCCGGCGGCCAAAGGTCTTGACCAGATCGTCCAATACGAGAGTAGTGGATTCCATAACCTAAGCCTCACGTTTCGAGTGGGGCAGGCTTTCTAGCCTGTCCAAGTGGCAGACTGGAAAGCCTGCCCCTCTTAGTCTCACGTTTCGATAAGCCGCTCAGCCCCGGTCGTAGAGCCGACGACTCTGTACATCAGGCCAATGGCCGCGAGAACGATAGCGATCAGCACGACGCAGTAGGCGGCGGCGTTACCGTAGCGGCCCGTCTCTGCCTCGTTGAGAATCTGCGCCGTCATAATGCGCCAGCGTGGCATGACCAGAAAGATGATCGCCGAGAGCGATGTCATTGAGCGAGAGAAACTATAGATCAGGCCAGTCAGAAAAGCCGGCCGAATCAGCGGCATCGTGATCCGGCGGAAAGTTGTGACCGAACTGGCCCCCAGGCTGGCCGAAGCCTCCTCCATCGCCGCGTCAACCTGTTGCAGCGCGGCCACGCCCGAGCGCACACTGCCCGGGACGCAACGCACCACGTAAGCCAGGATGATGATGAGCGCGGTGCCCGTCAGTTTGGGAATCAGTCCGCCCAACATTGGCTGGTTGAACGCCAGGATAAAACCAATGCCAACCACCGTGCCAGGCACCGCCAGGCCCAGCACCGAGGTAAAGTCCACCAGATTGCGGCCCATGAACTGCCGCCGCACGACCAGGAAGGCAATCAACATGCCCATCAGTCCGGCCACCGGCGTGGCAATCGTCGAGAGCAGCGTGGTATCGGTCATGGCCTCGGAGCCATAGCCAAACAGGACAAAGCGGAAATGCTCCAGCGTGAGGCCATAGTTGATACCCCACACTTTGGTCACGGCCCCTACGAAAATGAAACCGTACATCAACACGATCAGGCCCGATATGAGCAGGCACAGGGCGAACAGCGACCACTTTACCCACGGCGAGCGGATCGGCTGGTGGTGTCCCGCAGGCTTGCCGGTGACAGAGACATAGGAGCGCCGGCTCACCCAGTAGTGTTGAAAAAAGAAGATCGTCAAGGAAGGCACGAGCAGAATGAGCGAGAGCACGGCGCCGGCGTGCAGGTCATACTCGCCGATGATTGCCAGATAGATGCGTGAGGCCAGGACGGTATAGTTGCCCCCGATGAGCAGCGGGTTCGCCAGGTCAGCCAGCGCCTCGACGAACAGCAGCAGGAAGGAACTGGCCAGGCCCGGCGTCAGCATGGGCAGCGTCACGGTGCAAAAGACGCGCCACCTGCTGGCCCCCAGGTTGACCGCAGCCTCCTCCAGCGCGGGATCCAGCGCCCGCATCATGCCCACCAGCGTCAGATAAGCGACTGGAAAAAAAGAGATCGCCATGACGAGGATCAGCCCGTCCAGGCCATAGATGTCGTAGCGCAGGCCCAGCAGTCGTTTGGTGATCAGCCCGCTGCGGCCAAAAAGCACGATGGTGGACATGGCCACGGCAAAGGGGGGCGAGATGACCGGCAGGATGCCGACCAGGTTAAAGAACCGCTTGAAGGGCACGTCCAGTTTGACC
>JAUWOI010000227.1 GCA_030612185.1 Anaerolineae bacterium | reverse complement strand
GATAGGGGGACAAGGGGACAGGGGGACAAGGAGATACGGGGACAAGAGGACACGGGATACCTCCACCGAGGAGGGGAGCAGGGTTTGTCATTCTGAGCGACTGTAGGGAGCGAAGAATCTCTGTTTGACACTGCGAGAGCGAGATTCTTCGTCGCTTTGCTCCTCAGAATGACGGGTGGGTTGCTTTGCTCCTCAGAATGACGGGTGGGTTGTTTTGCTCCTCAGAATGACAGGTGGTATACTTGTGGCTGGAAACTGCATAGTACTGGAAATGAGGTGAAAGTAATGGCAAGAGGTCCATTGGCCAAAGTGCACCGTCTGCGTCAGACGGATGAGGTGTGGGAGAGCAGTGTCCGTCGTATGCGGGCCTGGATCACGCCTCGCAATCAGGCTCCGTATCGTCCTTACGTCGTTCTGGCGGTGTCCCCCGCCGGCAAGGTAGTTGGCAGTGATGTCGTCGAGGAGGTGCCAAGCCCCGACCGGGTCTTGAACACCATCGCCAAGGCGATGCGCCGTCCATCCCTGGGGAGCGGGAGGAAGCGCCGTCCTGCCGTCATTTATCTGGACGACAAGGCGCTGATTGAATCGCTGGCCCCGAGGTTGCAGGAGGTGGGCGTCCGCTGTGAGTATCGGCACACCCTCCGCGAGATAGAAGAGGCACTGCTGAGCATGGAGCAGTTCATGACCAGGAGGGAGCCTATCCCTGGCCTGCTGAAGTCGCCCGGCGTGACCCCTTTCCTGGTCAAAGGAATGTTCGAGGCGGCGGCCTTCTTTTACCGGGAGGCTCCCTGGCGCTGGATAGACGACTCCCGCCCCATCGAGGTGCGTTACCCACTCGACAGCCGGCTGCGTTACGCCGTCGTGATGGGCCACGGAGGCGAGACCTACGGCCTGGCGGCCTACGACTCGCCGGACGAACTGCGGGAGGTCTATGACGGGGTAGCGCCTGATAAGTTGATCGGACAGATGAGGTGGTCTTCCTTGCTTTTCTGCGAGGTGACGGATGTGCCCTTCGATGACCTCAACGATATGGAGAAATATGAATGGCCGGTGGCTGGCGAACTGGCCTATCCGATCCCCCTGCGGGTCACCCTATCAGGGCGTCCTGTCCGCCCTGGCAAGTCGGAACTACTGTGGTTTGAGGCGGCGCTGCTGGCCGTCCCGACCTTCGTGCAAGAGTATATGCGGGCTGGCGGAGAGTTCCCCCGTCCGGCCGAGGCCACGCTGAGCGTGGCTATGGCCGATGGCGAAGATAACATCCATCTGCGCTATCCTGTCCCGGGCTTCGAGGTTCCCTACGAGGAGGATTGGGCAGCCGTCGAGGAGAGGGAGGAGGCGGAGGCTGAGGTAGCGAGTGAGCGTAACGTGGAACTTCTGCGCACCTTCGAGCAGTGGTTGACCCGCAAAGGACTGTCGACAAAGACGGTGCGGCGACACCTGGACAACGTGAGGGTCTTCGCCGATGTCTACATGGTTGCTGAAGGCGGAAGCGTAGAGGCCCCGCGCCCAGCCGGCCAGGCCGGGACGATGGATGTGGATGAGTTTCTGGGCGACTGGTTCATGCATGAGGCGTCATGGGTATCGGTGGGAACGGTCAAAGCGAACATCGCCTCGCTCAAGAAGTTTTACTCCTGTCTCAAGGATACGGGTCAGATGCCGGCTGGGGAGGCCGACGAGGTGTTGGAACTGCTGCGGGTGAACCGGGATTACTACATCGAGTTGGCGCAGGAGTACGAGCGGGAGTATGAGGAGGAAGACTATTACGACTGAGGGTATCTTCCCGGAAGCAAGAGACGAGTCGAACGGCCGCTCCCGATTCAGGGAGCGGCTGCTTGCTTTGCCGGCCGGTTTGTGGTAGGATGGGGGTGGGATGAACGGGCGCTTTGAGGAAATCGAGCACACAGCCGACATATCCATTCGTGTCTGGGGGCGCGACCTGGCCGAGTTGTTTGCCAACGGGGCCTATGGTATGGCCTGCCAGTTGGCCGACCTCGCCGAGGTGGGTCGGACGGGCGAGCAGTCCATCGAGTTGGAGGCCTACGACGCCGAGACGCTGCTCGTGGCCTGGCTGGAGGAGTTGCTCTACCTGGACGAGCGGGACGGCTGTGTCTTTTGCGATTTCGACATGCTTGAGGTTACCGCGACCCGGTTGCGGGCCGTCGTCCGGGGCGGGCCGGTGCGCGAACACCAGCGTCACATCAAGGCGGTCACGTTCAGCAGTCTGGAGATCGTACATACCGGCGAGGGCTACGAGACTACAATAGTGTTTGACGTGTGAGGGAGGTGGGAGATGGTGCAGAAGAGTGATTTTCGACGGGTGGACGAGTATATTTGGGAGTTGCCGCAGGACTTCCGGGACGACATGCGCGTTCCGGCACGGCTCTTTGGTGATGCGGAACTCTTCGACGCGGCCTTCCGCGATCGCACGGTGGAGCAGTTGATCAATACCTCGACTCTACCAGGCCTCGTCAAGTATGCGCTGGCTATGCCGGATTTCCACCAGGGTTATGGCTTTCCCATCGGCGGCGTGGCGGCCATGCGGCTGGATACTGGGGTGATTTCCCCGGGGGGAGTGGGCTACGATGTGAACTGCGGGATCCGTCTTCTGGGCACGCGCCTGGAGCGAGACGAGGTCGCGCCGTATCTGCGGGACCTGACGGCGACCCTCTACCGGGCCTGCCCCAGCGGGGTGGGGGGGAAGGGACGCATGCGTGTCTCCGGGCGGGAACTGGATGCGCTGGTGACGCAGGGTGCGAAGTGGGCGCTGAAGCAGGGCCTGGCCCGGCCGGAGGACCTGGCCCACACGGAGGAGGGCGGCTGTTTGCCTGGGGCCGACCCTAGCAAAGTGAGCGCCCGCGCCAAAGAGCGGGGCCGCCCGCAGGTCGGTTCCCTGGGCGCGGGCAATCACTTCATCGAGATTGACGTCGTGGATGAGATCTACGACCCGCAGGCGGCGGAGGTCTTTGGCCTGTGGGAGGACCAGGTGGTGGTGCAGATCCACTGTGGCTCCCGAGGCTTCGGCCACCAGGTCTGTAGCGACTACGTGAAGAAGTTACAGCCCGTGGTGGGTAAGTATGGCATCCAGTTGCCAGACCGGGAACTGGTCTGCGCCCCCATAAACTCCCCCGAGGGCCGGGACTACTACGGCGCGATGGCCTGCGCGGTCAACTACGCCTTTGTCAACCGGCAGGTGCTGGTCGCGGGTGTGCGCGAGGCGTTCGAGCAGGTGCTGGCCGGCAAGGTGAATGACTTCGATCTGTTCCAGGTCTACGGCGTGACCCACAACATCGCCAAGTTCGAGCAGCACGAGGTGGACGGGAAGCGGATGAAACTGTGCGTCCACCGCAAGGGGGCCACCCGCGCCTTCCCAGCCGGTCATCCGGGGGTGCCGGAGGATTATCGTGACGTGGGCCAGCCGGTGCTGGTGCCCGGCTCGATGGGCACTGCCTCATACGTGCTCGTGGGCACGCAGAAAGCCATGGAACTGACCTTCGGCTCGACCTGCCACGGGGCCGGGCGCGTGATGAGCCGCCGCAAGGCCAGCAAGCGAGTCCGGGGGAGCGATCTGAGGCGGGAACTGGAGGAGCAGGGGATCATCATCCGCGCTGGGAGTATGAGGGGCTTGGCCGAGGAGGCTCCAGCGGCCTACAAGGATGTCAACCACGTGGTCGAAGTGGTGCAAGGCGCTGGCATAGCCCGCAAGGTGGCCCGCCTGCGGCCAATGGCGGTGATCAAAGGGTAAGCGTTTCAGCAAGGCCGTGCCCCAGACCGACAATCCAGAAGCAGGACGCAGATTCTCGCAGATAAAAACAGAAAGATCAGCGTGGATCAGCGTAAATCTGCGTTCAGACTGGATAGATCGCCCCGTCCATCCGTGCGATGGTGCGGGGCGTTTGCTGTTTGTCTGAACCGGCTCTTGACATTCTCGCGTTTTTCTGGTATACTAAGCATAAGTAAGTTATAGGTGGGTATCTTAGGGAGTGGCAGGATGACGGGCAAGATTGACCAGATGCGCAAAGGGACGACCTCTATGGCGATTCTTAAACTGCTGACGGATGTGGAGGAACCGCTGCACGGCTACGAGATCATCCGGCGGCTGGAGGCACGCAGCCAGGGCTACTTCCGCTTCAAGGAGGGGCTCATCTATCCCACGCTGCACCGGATGGAGCAGGATGGGCTGCTGGAGAGCCGGTGGCTGGGTGAGCCCGGCACTCGCCGCCGCAAGGTGTACACCGTCACTGAGAAGGGGCATCACCAGTTGGAGGCGGAACTGAAGGAGTGGGAGGTCTTCCGCCAGGGGATGGGCTTGGTTCTTGGTATGGAAAAGGCACGCTCGTAGACCCCTTGATAGTGGGGTAGTGGGGTAGTGGGAGACCTGAAATGAAGGAGGGACCAATGCGTGACAACAATCAAGACCACAAGTATCCCGCTTCGTGGGCCGCAGCACTGGCAGGTATGGTGCTCTTCCTGATTTGTGGACTGGATTTGATCCTTGGTGAGATTCCACATGACTGGGTCATCCCCTCATGGCTTCCCGGTCTTGGACGCACCTTGTTCTTGGGATCCCTTGTCTTTCCGGTTATTGCCCTCGGGATTGGTTGGGTAAAGGGTTTCCCGCGCTGGTCTTATCCTTATGTGGGGTTTGTGCTGTTGGTTAATCTCTATATGATGAACGTGGCTACCCCGGGCCTCCAGATCTTCAACTACACGTTTGGACGCAATGATTTATGGGGCTGGCGGTCGTGGATCCCATTCCTGCTAATGGCGGCGATAACCTTGCTGATCACGCGCTCACTACGGCCGCTCCTGAATCTATTCACCAACATCTGGGAAGATTGGACTCTGCTCACTTTTGGGATGTTCGGCTTTATGCCGTTGTTGATCGGCGTTGGCTTCGATGAGGTAGACAGGCTCTACTCGTTGCGTTTTATGGTCGTTCTGACGCTCTTGATGTCTGGCACAGTGCTGGCTTACCTCCGCAGCACAGGCCAGTGGCAGCGGGTATTGGCATTACTGGTTGGCAACATACTAACGGTGACTATCGTGACTATGGCCCCAACAGTCTACTGGTTGGAGAATGGATGGGTGAATGTCCAACGGACGGTGATGGCGGGGATCGTTGCGCTAGCGGTGATGTTTTCACCAGTGCTTGTTGGTCTGCTGCGCCGCTCAGTGCAGTCCCTACGGGCGGGTTGCTAAGTCACTGCCTGGGAAGAGGTATTGTCTATGACGGTTGACGATGTCCTGGCTCGCATCCGTGCCCACCTGGACCTGGAAGCGGAGACAGAGTACGATGTTCTGCAGGAAATCCGTGCCCATCTGGAGGAGGCGGTGGGGGTGGCCCGGGCGCAAGGCTTGGACGAGGAGGCAGCGCTGGCCGAGGCCGCCGCTCGCTTCGGCGTGGAGGAGGTGGGGCAGGAACTCCAGGCCGCTCACGTGGGCTGGGGGACGGCCGATGGCGTCATCGCGGCGGCGATGCCCGTCGTCTGTGCCCTGGTACTGCGTTGGTTGATCTTTGCCCCCGACGGCACCGCCGTCGGCTGGCAGGAGGTGCTGGTGCGCCCGGCGTTCTGGGTTGTATCGCTGGCGGCGTTGCTGCTGCCCTTGTTGAAGTTCCCGCGCTGGCGTTACGCGCTGGCCTCGTGGGCTTTCTTCTGGGCCTTGTCGGTGGTCTTTTTTGCTCTGCCTGCCCTGCGTTGGTAGTGTAGTTGCTGGGTGCGGTAGAGTTGCCCACAAGAATCAAGGTAACTGCTCAGCCATCTACAAATGGGACACGGATCAACACGGATCACACGGATGTACACAGATAAAGACAAAAAAATCCGTGATAATCCGTTTCATCTGTGTGTATCCGTGTGCTAAACGAATCAAGCATCATAATCTAGTGTACAGGAGGTGCACCGAGTGAACAATCTGGCGATTATCGAGACGATACTGCGCAATCGGCGGGGGTTCTTCACCGAGATCCGGGATGGTGTGGAACTGGGCCAGAAGATGCGGGCCATGCTCGTTTCTGGCGTGGCCTTCCTGGCCCTCTACGGGGCGGTGATGGGTTCGACCCACAGCCTATGGCAGGCACTCAGTTCCGCCGTCAAACTCCCTATTCTCTTTCTGGCCACGCTCGTTGTCTGCTCGCCGACGCTTTACTTCTTCAACCTCATCTTCGGCTCCAGCCAGAGCCTGACGCAGAACTTCGCGCTCATTCTGACGGCGCTCACGGTGACGGCGGTGCTGCTTCTCAGTTTCGCCCCCATCGTGCTCTTCTTCCTCCTCACGACAAGCCACTACCAATTCTTCAAACTGCTGAACGTGGGCGTCTTCACTATTGCTGGCATCGTGGGGGTGACCTTCCTTGGCCATGGGATGCGAATCGTGTCGGCCTCTGGCAATGAGGGAGCAGGGGCCAGGCGGAACGTGGTGCGGCTATGGATCCTCATCTACGCCTTCGTCGGCAGTCAGATGGCCTGGACGCTGCGCCCGTTCATCGGCGCGCCTGGTCTGCAGTTCGAGTTGTTCCGCCAACTGGGCGGCAGTTTTTACGCCAACGTCTTCGTCAGCATTGGCGAGATTTTGGGTTTCTTCACCGTGAGGTAGAATACTGATGAACGATCAACAGCCATCACGCATGGATCAGATGCTCAACCTGTTGGTGGGGGAGATCGAGGAGCGGATGCGGGCGCGGATGGGGCCTGCTCCCGCCGCTGAACCCCCCGCCGTCGAAGCGCCCATCCCGCCTATCCCGCCTGTCGTGCCCCCGGCCGAAGCGGTGACACCAATGGAGCCAATGGAGATGGTCGCAGAACCGGAGGTCGAAGTGGTGGAACCGGTGGAAGCGGTCGTAGAATTCGAGGACATGGAGCCCGAGGCAGGGTGGCAACCGCCGGAGCCGGCCGTGTCCCCCAACGCAGCCCGCCTGATGGGCCGACTGGCGCTGGGGCTGCTCGTCGCTATTGTGGTGATCACCATCCCCTTCAACCGCCATGGCACCACGCTCGCCACAGCCATGCCCGATAGTGCCGCCGGCGTGATCCGGGACGGGCTGGGCGTCAAGGAGGTGGACGACGAGGAGATTTACG
>JAUWOI010000284.1 GCA_030612185.1 Anaerolineae bacterium | reverse complement strand
GGCTGGTCGTCAAGGAGGAGGGCGACGAGGAGATTTACGTCTACCAGGACGAGCAGTTCCGCTGGATCAGCAGCCTGGACGCCTTTGAGCATTTGGGCTTCACCTGGGGGGACGTGCGCGTCGTGGAGGACGGCTTCCTGGACCAGTTCGAGATAGGGACACCGCTGCACGTGCTGCTTAAGTGTCATAGCAGTCCTCACATCTACCGGCTGGAGGGTGGGGAGAAGCGTTGGATCCGTGACATCGCGACCTTCGAGGCGGAGGGGCACGTGTGGGAAGACGTGCGGCTCGTGGGATGCAACTACTTGCGCGACCTTCCCGATGGTGAGACGATCCCGCCCGGCTTTGGCCCGCCGCCGCAGCCCTGAGCCTTTCCAAGCGTGCTATTTGCTGTGTTAGGCTGCCTGGAGTTTTCCTGGTCGGGGTCGATATGACCTCATGGGAAGGAGTGTCAAATGAACAAGGGCAGAATACTGGTACTCGTTGGCTCACTTCTTTTGATCATCGGAGGGTTTTATCCGTGGATATCTGTGCCTAACCTATTTGGCCTTAGTGGGTCCTTCTACGAGGGCATAGAAGCTGGCTGGGAAGGAGACGGAGTTCTGACGACCGGCGTCGGTCTGATACTCGTACTTGGCGAGCTATTGTTCGGGGGAGTGGCTCGTAGGTGGTTTACGCTCACAGGGGGCGTTCTAGCGGCACTAGCGGCATCAGTTGTGTTTCTTGACTTTCGGCGGATTCTGGAGATAGCCCCCGAAGCAGGTTTCTACGCAGCCACAGATATTGGCATTTATGTGACGTTCGTAGGGGCACTGCTTGCGTTGATTGGATGCCTGGCGAAAATCAAATGGAATAGCGTTGCGGGGCCGCTCAGCTCTAGTTGTATTAACGGCACGGAGATGCGCGGGTGAGCATGCACATCGTCGCTCGTTCCATCAGCCAGCCGGTGTGGGAGCGACTTTGGAAGGGGCCGTTCGCCGCGCAGGTACTGGCCGTTTTTGAGCACGCCTGCAACCTGGTAACCTCCGACGGCCGCGTGGTAGCCTTAGTGCTCCCGCAGGTCGGCGACGGGCCGCTCAACGTCGTGGTGCACGGAAGGCCCGGCGACTTCGCGGCCGTCGAGCCCGGAATGTCGGCCTGGCTGGAAGGGAGACGGCTGCGGGTTGGCGGGTTGGAGATTGTTCTGGAGGGGGCGGCCGTCTGGGACCCGCGCCCCGATTGGGACAGGCTGCGGGCTGGCCGGGGTGGTATCACAGCGCGCCTCCCCTTTCTCTGGGCCTTCGCCCTGCGTAACGCTCCCGCCGGCAGTCTCCTACCGCTTGCGTGGGAGTGGGCAGGCGGGCCGGATCATTCAGTAGAGGCAGTAGAGGCTGGCTGTGTGTCCAGGGTCCTTGCCCCCGTGGCGCGAGAGGCCGCCGAGGCCCTGCGGGCGGGGTGGGGGGGAGACCCCGGTCAGTTGTGGGAGGGCGCGGCCCAACTGGCGGGACTGGGGAGCGGCCTGACCCCCGCTGGCGATGACTTTCTCACCGGCGTGATGCTCTGGGCATGGCTGGCCCACTCCAACCCCCGTGTGTTCTGCCGTACCCTGGTCGCAGCAGCCACCCCTCGCACTACGACCCTCTCCGCTGCCTTCCTGCAGGCGGCTGCACGAGGCGAGTGTAGCGCAGCGTGGCACACGCTGCTGACGGCGCTTTCACACGGGAGCGACGTAGAGGTTGCCAGAGGTGTGCAAGGCGTGTTGGTCCACGGCGCCACCTCCGGCGCAGATGTTCTGGCAGGATTCCTCTGGGCAGGGACCCACTCGGCGGCCTGATTTGTCCTCGCTCCTCGCTCAATACAGCGCCAGCGCCAGAAGTCTGAACAACTGCGTCTTTCGAGTTGGGCTTCTATGAGTCTGTTTGCCCTTCTTTCAGCGCCCGCGCGACTACTTCGGCCAATTGCTCCAGGCTCGGCGGTTTGAGCAGCCAGTCTATCATTTCCTGTGCTTGAAGGTTTTGAAGTTCTTTCTCCAACGGATGACCCGTTAGCATCACCATCCGTA
Organism: Anaerolineae bacterium; assembly: GCA_030612185.1. Next base: position 4,067 of record JAUWOI010000284.1, on the reverse strand, counting down.
CTGCTATCTCGCGTTCCCTCAGGGTATGCAACAACGCAATACCCCCCATCACTGGCATCACCACATCGCTCAGCACCAGCGCTATCTCGTCGCCATGCTGCTCCAGAATCGCCAGCGCCTCCCGGCCCTCCGCCGCCTCCAGCGTCCGGTAGTTCAGCAGTTCCAGGCTATCCACCAGCGCTTCTCGTGTGATACGGTCGTCTTCCACCACCAGGATGGTCTCTCCCTGCCCTTTGGCAAACGACGGCTGTTCATTGAGCGCAGCGATGGTGAGCGGTTCCGCCGAATCCACCGCCAGGGCCGGCAGGTAGATGGTAAAGGTCGTCCCGTGGCCCAACTGGCTCTCCACGTCAATGTACCCCTCGTGTTGTGTCACGATGCCATGCACCTGGGCCAGTCCCAGCCCGGTGCCCCGGCTCGGCGCTTTGGTGGTGAAGAAGGGATCGAAAACGTGCAGCAGCACGTCGGGCGGGATGCCTATCCCAGTGTCCGATACCGTTACCTGCACCCATTCGCCTGGTTTCATCTCCGGCAAAGGCGGTGACTCGCTGGGTCTGACTGCTATCCGCTCCAACCCGATGTGCAGGTTCCCTCCCTCCGGCATCGCGTCTCGCGCGTTGACCGCCAGGTTCGTGATAGCCTGCTGTATCCGCGTTGGGTCGGCCTTGACTGTGTACTCGTCGTGCCCGTAGGCCAGATCGATCTCGATGCTCTCCGGCAGAGTGCGCTCCAGCAGTTTGATCTGCTCCTTCAAGAGCGGGGACAGGTCCAGCGGTTGTCGTTTTAGCACCGCGCGCCGGCTAAAGTCGAGGATCTGCTGGATCAGGCGGGTTGCGTGCTGGGCCTGCTGGTTGATCGTGATCATCCGCTCCCGGACGCGGCCAGGTACTCCCTCTGCTCCTGCCGACATCTGAGCGTATAGGACGATGGTGGCCATGATGTTGTTAAAGTCGTGGGCGATGCCGGCGGCCAGTTGGCCCACGGTGGCCAGTCGCTCCTGTTGCTGGATGCGCCGTTCGATCTCGCGCTCCTGGGTCACGTCGCGGATCACCAGCACCCACCCTTCGACAGGCTCAGGGCAGGCTCCTTCGACAGGCTCAGGGCAGGCTCCTTCGACAGGCTCAGGGCAGGCTCCTTCGACAGGCTCACCGCCACGAGCCCCGCCACGAGTACTCGCGGTGGTACTCGCGGTGGTACTCGCGGTGGCAGGGCAGGCTCCGCTGGGCGTGGGACCGGTCTCAATGCACCGGGCGATGATCTCGAATGTCCGTGGTGACGGGCCGGCCGTCGCCACCTCGTGCCACAGCCCCTTGGGGGGCGAGGTCAAGAGTTCCGCCAGTGGGCGGTCGCCCAGGTGAGTGAGAGTGTCCCCCACGCTGTCGCCGGCCAGAACGGCCAAGTCTTTTTCTCCCACTGGATTAGCCAGGATAACCTGCCCATCGGCGTCTAGCAAGAGCACCCCTTCCGGCACCGTGTCTATGATCTGCTGTACACGTTGGGCCTGTTCCCGGATTTGCACCAACAATCGTTCCCGCTCCTCCTCCGCCCGCCTGCGCTGGACGATTTCGTCCTGGGCTTGCTGGTAGAGAAGCGCATTGTTACTAGCCACCGCGATCTGGTACGCCAGCGCTTCAAGGATTCTCAAGTCGTCCTCGGTGTACGCATCGAGCCGGTAGCTCGTTACCTGAATGACCCCGACCACCTGCCCCTCAAGTTTCACGGGGACGACGAGGCCGGAACGAGTCACGGCGGCATCATCAGGTGCTTTGTCGTGATCTACGATCTCTCCTTCCTCTATGTAATATGCTTTCTTGGAGGTCTCCACCTGAGCCTGATAGTCCCTGATCAACAATGATTTCCCTGTGTGGATCGCCAGGCTTTGGGTTCCCTGCTCCTCGGGATTCAGAGGAAGAGGTGGGAGATGGCTGACATCTTGTTGATTTCCCTCAATAATGGCAAAAGCGCAACGAATGAGTTTGTCTTCGGGATCGAAGGATGATACGATAAGCGCGTCGCAATCCATGATGCCGAAAACGAGGGCGTGCAACTGGTTATAGATGGTGTCAATGTCGAGAGTCTGGCTGAGTTGTTGGCCGGCCTCGTAGAGCAATTCAATTTCTTCGGTGCGCTTCCGCAGCGACTCCTCGACCCGCCTGCGATCCTCTACCTCGCGCTGCAGGTTGCGATGCGCCTGGGCGTTTTTCAGCGCAGTCACCGCGTATGTGGCAAAGGTCTCGGCCAGGGCCAGGTCTTCCTCGGAAAAGAGCGCCTCTATACGATTGAGGCACATCGCCCCGAGAACCTCACCGTCAGCGACAAAGGGCGCGACGATGATATGCTCTTTCTCCTTCTCGGGGGTGCCCGGAATCTGCTGGCCGGAGAAATCAGTCCCGGCGTCGTTAAAGATCAGGCCCCGCCTCGCCTTTACTGCCTGGCCGGTGAATCTGGCCTCGACGCCGCGCGGGGTCAAGAGAATTTCTTCCTTGTACGACGATGCGATAGCAACGACCGGAGTCAGCGTCTTGCCATCCTCTTCGAGGAGGTAAATTGCGCAGCCGTGGGTGTTTAGAATCTCTTTGGCCCCCACGCCAATCCGGGTTAAGACCTCTTTGACGTCAAGGCTGGCGGTCAGGTGGCGGGCGGTCTCGATGAGTTGTTCCTGCTGGCGGGCCTTTCTTTGCAGCGTCTCCTCCGCCCGCTGGTGCTCGGCCTCCAGCGCCTCCAATCCAGCCAGCCGTCGGCGCAATTCCGCCAACTCGGCGATGAGTTGCTCTTTGGCCTTATATTCATCTTTCATCTCACGGTCTCCCAAGTGCCAGACGCACACGGCGTTCTGTGTTCAAGTGTGAAACACGGTGCTGACTTGGCATGCCTTTACAGTATAGCACAACAGCGGCGGGGAGCAAAACCCCCGCCGCTGCGGCTCTACCAATGCGGCTCTACCAATCTACCAGTTTTACAAAATCTATCAATCCTCCCCCTTCCGTTCCTGCAACGCCAGGAAGATCTTCTCCGCCGAAAGCGGCAGGTCGTTAAAGCGGATGCCGAGCGCGTCGTTGATCGCGTTGGCGATCGCCGGCGCGGTTTGCACCATCACGTGTTCGCCCACGCCCCGCGCACCCCACGGCCCATCCTCCAAAGGCGTCTCGACGAAGTCACCGTGGATCTCCTGCGGCGCATCCACAGCGGTCACAATGCGGTAGTCCACCAGACTGCGGTTGAGAGGCCGGCCTTTCTCATCGAACCTGAGCGCCTCGAAGGCCGAACTCATTCCGTGAACCGCGCCGCCCTCGATCTGCGCCAGGACCAGGTCGGGGTTGATGGCCTTCCCCACGTCGTAGGCACTGGCTATCTTGAGCACCTCGATCTGACCGGTCTCGGTATCCACCTCCAGGTCCACCGCCTGCGCGCCGACGGTGTAGTGCACCACGGCGCGGGGACCCTGGCCGGTCTCGAAATCCAGGTTGGTGACGTAGGTCGGCATGAACATGCCTCGCCCGACGATAGGCCCACCCTTCCACCCCTCGAAGTTCTTGTTGGGCAGACCGTAGATGACCATGTTTTGGAGTGGCTGTTCCCGCTCGGACTTGTAGGAGACAACCTTGCCGTCCTTGATGTCCAGATCGCTGGGGTCCTCGCCCCAGTGGTCCGCCACGATCTCCAGAATCTGCCGCCTGGCGTCCTCGGCGGCGGCCTTGACCGCGTTACCCATAGTCCAGGTGATGCGGCTGGCCACCGTCTGCCACTCGTAAGGGCTGTATCTGGTGTCTATCGGAGCGGAGACGCGCACCCACTCGTAGGGCACGCCCAGTGCCTGGGCCGCCATCTGCGCAGCGACGGTGAAGGATCCCTGTCCCAACTCCTGCGCCCCGATCTCGACGTAAACCGTCGCGTCCTCGTTGAAGCGCACGATGGCCGAACTGCCAGGGTTGGGCGGCATAGCCGGGGCTTTCCACATGATGGCGATGCCCTTACCGCGCTTCTTGTGCGGCGCAGAAGGCTCCTCCTTCTTGCCCAAGCCAATTGCCTCGGTGACCTTGTCTATGCAGGCCACCAGGTCAATAGCG